>NZ_JBGWAB010000008.1:0-134224 GCF_041862025.1 Streptomyces sp. AB3(2024) | reverse complement strand
ACGGTCCGTGTCCGGACGGTCCGTGTCCGGACGGTCCGTGTCCGGACGGTCCGTGTCCGGACGGTCCGTGTCCGGACGGTCCGTGTCCGGACGGTCCGTGTCCGGACGGTCCGTGTCCGGACGGTCGGCGGCCGGCAGGGCACCCCGCAGGAGCGTCAGGAGCTTGCGGGCCGCAGGGCCCGACGGGCCGTCGGTGCGCCAGGCCAGGGCCACCCGCCCGCTCAGCTCCGGGTCGGTGATCCGCAGCGCGCGCAGCCCCGGACCGGCGCCCGACTCCGCGCCCGCCGGGATCACCGCCACCCCCAGGCCCCGCGTGGCGAGCCGGGCCAGCACCGTCGGCACGGCCGCCTCGAAGTCGACCCGGGGAGTGAACCCGGCATCCGCGCAGGCCCGCTCCAGCACCCCCCGCAGCCCCGTGCCGCGCGGCAGGGAGATCAACGCGCGCCCGCGCAGC
Organism: Streptomyces sp. AB3(2024); assembly: GCF_041862025.1. NCBI lineage: Bacteria > Bacillati > Actinomycetota > Actinomycetes > Kitasatosporales > Streptomycetaceae > Streptomyces > Streptomyces sp. AB3(2024). The sequence goes on along the minus strand of NZ_JBGWAB010000008.1, from coordinate 133,770 downwards.
GCCCCCAGCGGGATCCCGCCGTCCACCGCCGCGCCGACCAGGGGATCGCCGGCCCGTACCGCCGCCACCAGGGGTTCGTCGAGCAGCAGCCGGCACGAGATCCCGGCCGGCGCCTCCCCGCCCAGCCCGACCACCGCCAGGTCCAGCGTTCCGGCCCGCAGGGCCGCCAGCATCCGCTCGGAGGTGTCTTCGGCCAGGGAGATCTCCACCTGGGGGTGCGCGTCGTGGAAGCTCCCGAGCAGGGCGACCATGTCGAACGCCCCCACCGAGACGCCCGCCGCCCCCGGGATCAGACCGAGCGCCACCCGCCCCCGCAGCAGCCCGGAGAAGGCGTCGGCCGTCTGCCGGATCCCCTCCACCGCCGCCAGCGCGGCCCGCGCGTAGCCCAGTACCGCCTCGCCCGCCTCCGTCGGCGTGACCCGCCGGCCGGACCGGTCGAGCAGGCGCTGGCCGAGCTCCCGTTCCAGCTGTGCGATCTGCGCGCTCACTCCCGGCTGGGACACGTGCAGCCGCGCCCCCGCCCGGGTGAACCCGCCCTCCTCCACCACCGCGACGAAGTACCGCAGCTGAGAAAGTTCCATAACGGCGGATTCTAGATCGCAGAAGAACCCGCTCTTGGACTTATGGCGGCCCTCCCGCCGACCCTGGATCCATGACCCCTGCCACCGCCCCGTCCGCCGCCGTCCTGCGTGCCACAGCCGCCGAACGCCGCGAGCTGGCCGACGTACTGGACACCCTCACCCCCGCGCAGTGGGACGCCCCCTCCCTGTGCGCGGGCTGGAGCGTCCGCGAGGTCGCCGCCCACATGTCGCTCGGCTTCCGCACCTCCCTGCCCGGCTTCGCCGCCGAGCTCCTCAAGGCGCGCGGCAGCCTCCACCGGATGACCGGCCGCACCGCCCGCCGCGACGCGGCCGCCCTCACGACGGGCGAGCTCGCCGACCTGCTCAGGGACCACGCCCACCACCCCTGGAAGCCCCCGGTCGGCGGTCCCACCGCGGGCCTCGCGCACGACGTCGTCCACGGCCTCGACATCACCGTCGCCCTCGGCCACCCGCGCCGTGTCCCCGAGGACCGGCTGCGCCTCCTGCTGGACGCCGTCACCCCGCGCGGCCTGCGCTTCTTCGGCGCGGACCTGACCGGCATCCGGCTGTGCGCCGACGACCTCGACTGGTCCCACGGCAGCGGCGATCCCGTCCACGGCCAGGCCCAGGACCTGCTGCTCGTGCTCTTCGGCCGCCGCCTCCCGGCGGGCACGCTGAACGGGGGGCCGGAGGGCTCCCGGGTACCGCCTACCCTTGTTGCATGACCAGCAGCAGCGACCGGAGCCCCGCAGTGGACCCCAAGGGAACTTACGAGGTGCGCACCTACGGGTGCCAGATGAACGTGCACGACTCCGAGCGACTCTCCGGTCTGCTGGAGGACGCGGGTTACGTCCGCGCGCCCGAGGGCTGCGACGGCGACGCCGACGTCGTCGTCTTCAACACCTGCGCCGTCCGCGAGAACGCCGACAACAAGCTCTACGGCAACCTCGGCCGCCTCGCCCCGATGAAGACGAAGCGCCCCGGCATGCAGATCGCCGTCGGCGGCTGCCTCGCCCAGAAGGACCGCGACACGATCACCAAGCGCGCCCCCTGGGTCGACGTGGTCTTCGGTACGCACAACATCGGCAAGCTGCCCGTCCTGCTGGAGCGCGCCCGCGTCCAGGAGGAGGCCCAGGTCGAGATCGCCGAGTCGTTGGAGGCCTTCCCCTCCACGCTCCCGACCCGCCGCGAGTCCGCGTACGCCGCCTGGGTCTCGATCTCCGTCGGCTGCAACAACACCTGCACCTTCTGTATCGTCCCGGCGCTGCGCGGCAAGGAGGAGGACCGCCGTCCCGGCGACATCCTCGCCGAGGTCGAGGCGCTGGTCGCCGAGGGCGTCTCCGAGATCACCCTGCTCGGCCAGAACGTCAACGCGTACGGCAGCGACCTCGGCGACCGCGAGGCCTTCAGCAAGCTGCTGCGCGCCTGCGGGCAGATCGAGGGCCTGGAGCGGGTCCGCTTCACCTCCCCGCACCCGCGCGACTTCACCGACGACGTGATCGCCGCCATGGCCGAGACCCCGAACGTGATGCCGCAGCTCCACATGCCGATGCAGTCCGGCTCCGACCCGATCCTCAAGGCGATGCGCCGGTCCTACCGGCAGGAGCGTTTCCTCGGGATCATCGAGAAGGTCCGCGCCGCGATCCCGCACGCCGCGATCTCCACCGACATCATCGTGGGCTTCCCCGGCGAGACCGAGGAGGACTTCCAGCAGACCATGCACGCCGTGCGCGAGGCCCGCTTCGCGAACGCGTTCACCTTCCAGTACTCCAAGCGCCCCGGCACCCCGGCCGCCGACATGGAGGGCCAGATCCCCAAGGAGGTCGTCCAGGACCGCTACATGCGCCTGGTCGCCCTCCAGGAGGAGATCTCCTGGGAGGAGAACAAGAAGCAGGTCGGCCGCACCCTGGAGGTCATGGTCGCCGAGGGCGAGGGCCGCAAGGACGGCGCCACCGCCCGCCTCTCCGGCCGCGCCCCCGACAACCGCCTGGTGCACTTCACCAAGCCGGACGAGGACGTGCGCCCCGGTGACGTGGTGACCGTCGAGATCACCTACGCCGCCCCCCACCACCTCCTGGCCGAGGGTCCGACCCGCGAGGTGCGCCGCACCCGCGCCGGCGACGCCTGGGAGAAGCGCAACGCCGCCCCGGCGCAGCCCGCCGGCGTCCTGCTCGGCATCCCCACCCTCGGCGTCCCGGCGCCGCTGCCGGTCGCCACGTCCGGCTGCGCGATCGACTGAGTCCCACCGGGGCCGTCCGGGCCGGCCCGGGTCCGGCCCGGTCCCGACCCGGGGCCGGTCTGGCCCGATCGGCGGGGGACCCCTAGGCTGCGGATCATGCTCGTAGCCGCCGCCGTCTGCCCCGCACCGCCGCTCCTCGTGCCGGAGGTCGCCGCGGGCGCCGCCGCCGAACTGCGCGACGCCCGTACCGCCTGCTCCGACGCGCTAGCCGTGCTCGCCGCCTCCCGGCCCGACCTGCTGGTCGTGGTCGGGGCCGCCGACGCCGACCACACCGGGCCCTACCCCCAGGGCTCCCGCGGCGGCTTCCACGGCTTCGGGGTCGACGCCGACGTCCGCCTCGGCGTGGGCGAGGAGGGGCCGCGGTCGCTGCCCGCCTCCCTGGCCGTCGGCGCGTGGCTGCTGGGCCGCGCCGGCTGGGGCGCCGCCCCCGTGGAGGGCCTCGGCGTGGCCGCCCCCGCCGCACCCGAGGAATGCCTGCGCACCGGCCGGGAACTCGCCGCGCGCGACGCGCGCGGCGCGCTGCTCGTCATGGGCGACGGCAGCGCCTGCCGGACCCTGAAGGCCCCCGGATACCTCGACGAACGCGCCGCCGCCTTCGATGCCGCGGCCGGCCGGGCCCTCGGCGCCGCCGACACCTCGGCCCTGGCCGCCCTCGACCCCGACCTCGCCGCCGAACTGCAGGCCGCCGGACGCGCCCCCTGGCAGGTTCTCGCGGGCGCGGGCGAGGACGCCGGTCTCGACGGCCGGCTGCTGTACGAGGACGCCCCCTACGGCGTCGGCTACTTCGTGGCCACCTGGTCCTGAGGCGGGGCCCCGTACGACGGACCCGGCACGACGAAGGGGCGCGGGACCGGCGCTCTCCCGGTCCCGCGCCCCTTTCCGTACCGCGCGTCAGGAAGCGGCCGACGGCGTCGGCCCGCCGGGCTTGTCCTTGTGCGCGATCTTGCCCAGGGCGTCCTTCGCCTTGTCCGTGCCGGTCGTGATCCGGTCGCTGTACTTGCCGTGGGTCTTGGAGTCCACGGCCTTCGCGACCTTTTCCAGCCCCTCGCCGATCTTCCCCTCGTGCTGCTGCGCGAGATCGCCGACCTTGTCCTTGGCCGGAGCGAGCTTGGCCTTCAGATTGTCCAGCAGGCCCATGGGTCACCTTCCAGTGGCGGTAGCTACTTGCGGGCGCCCTCGCCGGCCTCGCTGTCCGCGGCTGCCTCCGCCGACTGCTGCTTCGGAATCTCCACGGCTTCCGCCGCCGGAGCCTCCGTCGCGGAGGGTTCGGTCTTGGCCTCCTCGGCCTCCTCGGCCTCCTCGGCCGCGGCTTCCGCCGGTTCCGTCACGGCCTCGGCCGCTGCGGAATCGGCCGAAGCCTCGTCCTTACGTCGACGAAACCGACTGAAAACACCCATGTCTACTCCCATAACGCTACTCGTGCGGGTGAAGTTCCGCGTGGTCCGGCCCGGCCTCCGCCGGGCGTACGCCCGGCCCGAACCTCTTCAGGGCAACGACCTCCGCCGCGCCCCGTCACGTAACCCGATCGGGTACATGCCGTTCGGTTTGCGAGACTGTCCCGGTGAGGAATGCAGCCCCCGCCCCGCGGGTCATCGCCGTCGTCGGTCCCACCGCGGCCGGAAAGTCCGATCTGGGCGTCGCCCTGTCCCGACACTTCGACGGCGAGGTCGTCAACGCCGACTCCATGCAGCTGTACCGCGGGATGGACATCGGCACCGCCAAGCTGACGCTCGAGGAGCGCGGAGGGGTCCCGCACCACCTCCTCGACGTCTGGGACGTCACCGAGACCGCCAGCGTCGCCGAGTACCAGCGCCTCGCCCGCGCCGAGATCGACAAACTGCTCGCCGAGGGCCGCACCCCGGTCCTCGTCGGCGGTTCCGGCCTCTACGTCCGCGGCGCGCTCGACGCCATGGAGTTCCCCGGCACCGACCCCGAGGTACGGGCCCGGCTGGAGGAGGAGGCCACCCTGCGCGGCCCCGGGGCCCTGCACGCGCGCCTCGCCGCCGTGGACCCGGCGGCGGCCGCCGCGATCCTGCCCGGCAACACCCGCAGGATCGTCCGGGCCCTGGAGGTGATCGAGATCACGGGCAAGCCCTTCACCGCCAACCTGCCCGGCCACGAGTCCGTCTACGACACCGTCCAGATCGGTGTCGACGTGGCCCGGCCGGAGCTCGACGAGCGGATCGCGCTGCGCGTGGACCGGATGTGGGAGGCCGGACTGGTCGACGAGGTCCGGGCCCTGGAGGCCCGGGGCCTGCGCGACGGGATCACAGCCTCCCGCGCCCTCGGCTACCAGCAGGTCCTGGCCGCCCTCGCGGGGGAGTGCACCGAGGAGGAGGCCAGGACCGAGACCGTCCGGGCCACCAAGCGCTTCGCGCGCCGTCAGGACTCGTGGTTCCGCCGCGATCCCCGCGTGCACTGGCTCAGCGGGGCAGCCGCGGACCGGGGGGAACTCGCCGGACTCGCGCAGTCGTTGGTCGAACGAGCGGTTACAGCCTGATCACGTGATGGCATCGGGAAGCCCCGTGCGCCCGTCCCGGGCCCGGGACCGTGCCATCATCAAACTTCTGAACAGCGGCGTACGAAGTCCGAAGTGGGGAGGGCGCGTGGCTATGGAGGCCGGCCCTCGTGACACCGGGCGGGACGACACCAGACAGGAAGCGGACCCGATGCTTCACGGAGCCCCCGGCGGCCCCGCGGAGCCGGGCGGAACCGGCGGGTCCGTCGGCTCCGGAGCCCCGGAGTCCGTGGACGCTCCCGACGGCCTGGGTCTGCCCGCGGATCCCGCGCGGCTGACCCCGGACGGCCCCGACGCGCCCGAACCGGGCAGCGAGGACGCCTCCGGTCCCGCCGTCGAGGTCGAGCTGCGCCCGCAGCGACGGCTGCGGATCTGGCAGATCGCCCCGATCGTGATGCTGGCCGCCGCCGGCTCCCTGATGTTCGCCTTCCCCCTCGCCTTCGAGTTCGGGGACGGCGGCGCCGTCGTCGCCATGCTCGGCTTCCTCATCAGCTCCTGCGCCGGCGGCTGGGGGATGATGGCCGCGCGCCGCGTCGGCTACACCTGGCCGGGGCTCCCGCCGCGCGGCAGCGGCCGCCGCCCCGACTGGCGGATGGCCGGTCTCTACGCGCTGGTCGCGCTGGCCGTCGTGGCGCTCGCGGTGTACCGGGTGGCGCGGCTCCGCTAGCGCCGTCGTGCCGGGGCGGCGTACCCGCGCCGCTGACACCTCGCTGACCTGCTCCGGCCGGGCCCGGGGGCGCTCGCTACCATGGGCGGGTGACGCACACCACCCTCTCCTTCCTCAAGGGCCACGGGACCGAGAACGACTTCGTGATCGTCCCGGACCCGGACAACGCCATCGAGCTGCCCGCGAGCGCCGTCGCCGCCCTGTGCGACCGGCGCGCCGGCATCGGGGCCGACGGTGTGCTCCACGTGGTGCGCTCCGCCGCCCACCCCGACGCGGCACACCTCGCCGACCGGGCCGAGTGGTTCATGGACTACCGCAACAGCGACGGCTCCGTCGCCGAGATGTGCGGCAACGGCGTGCGCGTCTTCGCCCGCTACCTCCACCACGCCGGCCACGTCGAGCCCGGCGACCTCGCCGTGGCCACCCGGGGCGGCGTCAAGCAGGTCCACCTCGACAAGACCGGCGACGTCACCGTCTCCATGGGCCGCGCCGAACTCCCCGAGGGGGAGGTCACCGTCTCCGTCGGCGAGCACACCTGGCCCGCGCGGAACGTGAACATGGGGAACCCGCACGCGGTGGCGTTCGTTGAAAGCCTCGACCAGGCCGGAAACCTGTACAGCCCGCCGCCGTTCAGCCCCGCCTCCGCCTACCCCACCGGGGTCAACGTCGAGTTCGTCGTCGACCGCGGCCCCCGGCACGTCGCCATGCGCGTCCACGAGCGCGGCTCCGGCGAGACCCGCTCCTGCGGCACCGGCGCCTGCGCCGTCGCCGTGGCGGCCATCCGCCGTGACGGCGTCGACCCCGCCGTCACCGGCGAACCGGTCACCTACACCGTCGACCTGCCCGGCGGCACGCTCGCCATCACCGAGCACCCCGACGGGCGGATCGACATGACCGGACCGGCCGTCATCGTGGCCTCGGGGGAGTTCGAGGCGGCCTGGCTCAGCGAAACGGCTTTCGCCTGAAGATTCCCTCTCATGGGTGATCCGTTTCACGCTGAGCGAGAGGTGGACTGCGCCACGTGGTGGGGTCGGTAACATCAGGCACCGGCCCTGAGGGCTCACCCCATGCCCGCCACCGCCGGTCGAAGCCGTCGGAGGTGCCCATGAGTGCAGAGGCCACGAACCCCGAAGCACATGCCGAAGTGCGTCCTGAGCTGCGCAGACGTGGCCGGACCCGGCTGGATCTGCGCCGCCTGGGACGAGCCGCCCTGCTCGGGCCCGCGTCCCGGGACCGGCTTCCGGACGCCATCGGACACGTAGCAGAAGCGCACCGTGCCCACCATCCGGACGCCGATCTGTCCATTCTGCGGAGGGCCTACCTCCTCGCGGAGACCTCGCACCGCGGCCAGATGCGCAAAAGCGGTGAGCCGTACATCACACATCCGCTCGCCGTCACGCTCATCCTCGCCGAACTCGGCGCCGAGACCACCACCCTGACGGCCTCTCTCCTCCACGACACCGTCGAGGACACGGACGTGACCCTCGATCAGGTCCGCGCGGAGTTCGGTGACGAGGTCTGCTTCATCGTCGACGGGGTCACCAAGGTCGAGAAGATCGACTACGGCGCCGCGGCCGAACCCGAGACCTTCCGCAAGATGCTCGTAGCCACCGGCAACGACGTCCGCGTGATGTCCATCAAACTCGCCGACCGGCTGCACAACATGCGCACCCTCGGCGTGATGCGCCCCGAGAAGCAGGCCCGCATCGCCAAGGTTACCCGCGACGTCCTGATCCCCCTCGCCGAACGGCTCGGCGTCCAGGCCCTCAAGACCGAGCTGGAAGACCTCGTCTTCGCCATCCTCCACCCCGAGGAGTACGAGCACACCCGCGCACTCATCGCCGCCCACGCCGGTGACGCCGACCCGCTCCCCGCCATCGCCGACTCCGTGCGCGCCGTCCTGCGCGACGCCGGCATCGCCGCCGAGGTACAGGTACGGCCACGGCACTTCGTCTCCGTCCACCGCATCTCCCGCACCCGGGGCGAACTGCGCGGCTCCGACTTCGGCCGCATCCTCGTACTCGTCGCCGAGAACGCCGACTGCTACGGGGTCCTCGGCGAACTGCACACCTGCTTCACCCCGGTCGTCTCCGAGTTCAAGGACTTCATCGCCGCCCCGAAGTTCAACCTCTACCAGTCCCTGCACACCGCCGTCGCCGTCCCCGAGGGATACGTCGCCGAGGTCATCGTCCGCACCCGCCAGATGCACCGGGTCGCGGAGGCGGGCGTCGTCGCCCTCGGCAACCCGTACACCACCGGCACCCCGGCGGAGGCGGCGGACAGCGACGAGGAGCGCGTCGACCCCACCCGCCCCGGCTGGCTCTCCCGGCTCCTCGACTGGCAGCAGTCCGCGCCCGACCCGGACACCTTCTGGAGCGTGCTGCGCGCGGAGCTGGCCCAGGACCGCGAGATCACCGTGTTCCGCGAGGACGGGGACGCCACCGCCGCGATCAGCCTGCCCGCCGGGGCCAGCTGTATCGACGCCGCCTACGCCCAGTACGGCGAGGCGGCCCACGGCTGTATCGGCGCCCGGGTCAACGGGCGCCTCACCTCCCTGTCCTCCCCGCTCTCCGACGGGGACACCGTGCAGCTGCTGCTCGCCCACGACGCCTCCTCCGGGCCGGCCGCCGACTGGCTGGACCACGCCCGGACCCCCGCCGCCCGGATCGCCATCAGCAGCTGGCTCGCGGCCCATCCCGACGGCGCCGGACCCGCCACCGCGGCCCCCCGGGCGCCACTGTCCGTGACCGGGCTGCGGGGCGGAGGGGGCAACGCGGTCGCCGACCTCCCCGACGCCCACGTACGGCTCGCCGGCTGCTGCACTCCGGTGCCGCCCGACGCGGTCGCCGGGTTCGTCGTCCGGGGCGGGGCCGTCACCGTGCACCGGATCCACTGTCCGGCCGTGGAGCAGATGCGTTCCGTGGGCCGCACCTCGGTCGCCGTGCACTGGCGGGCCACCGCGGACTGCCGCGTCACCCTGCTCGCTGAATCGTTCGGCCGCCCGCACCTGCTGGCCGATCTGACCGAGGCCATCGCCCGTCAGGGGGTCGAGGTGATCTCGGCCACCGTGGAGCCGCCGGTCGAGCAGCGGGTCCACCACTCCTACACGCTGCAACTGCCCGACGCGACGGGTCTGCCCGCCCTGATGCGCGCCATGCGGGACGTGCCCGGCGTCTACGACGTCAGCCGGGCCTGAGACTTCCGGGGGGAACGGGGCCCGGGTCCTCGGATCCGGTGTGGTGCGGCGTGAGGGGGCGCACGCCGGGGGAGTGAGCGGGCCGGCCAACGGCGGGCGCCACACGTTCGGGTGCCCCCGTCGCGCGTCGCTCGCGGGCGTGCGACGGGCGCTGGTAAGCGGTGGTGGATGCAGCTCACCTCCCCGCGCCTGCGCGCCGCCCTCCTCGCGGCGGCCTCCCTGACCCTCGTCGCCGCCGTGCTGCCCCCGCCGAAGCCCCTGGGCATCGGCGACCGGCTGTTCCCGGAGCTCGGCAACCCGGGGTACGACGTCCTCTCGTACGACCTCTCCCTCACGTACAAGGACAACCTGACCCCCCTCGATGCGGTCACCGTCATCGAGGCCCGCACCCTGGAGCCGCTGGAGCGGATCAACCTGGACTTCACCAACGGAACGGTGGCCTCCGCAGAGGTCAACGGGGAACCGGCGAGCGTCGAGAGCGTCGGGGAGGACCTCGTGCTGACCCCCGCGCACGCCGTGCCCGCGGGGACGCCGCTGCACCTCGTCGTCCGGCACACCAGCGACCCGCGCGGCCGCGCCGACGGCGGCTGGGTGCCCACCGAAGACGGCCTGGCCATGGCCAACCAGGCCGACGCCGCCCACCGCGTCTTCCCCTGCAACGACCACCCCGCGGACAAGGCGTACTTCACCTTCCGGGTCACCGCCCCCGCCGGGACGACGGTCGTCGCCAACGGGGTCCCGAGCAGTCTCCCCTCCGCCCGAGCGGGGGGCGCGGCGGTGTGGACGTACAAGACCCTGCACCCCATGGCCACCGAGCTGGCCCAGGTCTCGGTCGGCCGGTCCGCCGTGGTCCACCGCACGGGGCCGCACGGACTGCCGCTGCGCGACGTCGTGCCCGCCGCCGACCGGGAGCGGCTGGAGCCCTGGCTGGGCAAGACCCCGGGGCAGATCGAGTGGATGGAACAGCGGGTCGGCCGCTACCCCTTCGAGAACTACGGCGTGCTCATCGCGCGGGCCAAGACCGGCTTCGAGCTGGAGACGCAGACCCTCTCCCTCTTCGAGCACGGCCTCTTCGCCGGGGAGGGCTACCCCGAGTGGTACGTGGAGTCCGTCATGGTCCACGAGCTCGCCCACCAGTGGTTCGGCGACAGCGTGACCCCGCGGACCTGGTCCGACCTGTGGCTCAACGAGGGACACGCGACCTGGTACGAGGCCCTCTACGCGGACGGCCTCGGCAAGTACTCCCTGGAACGGCGCATGCGCGAGGCCTACCAGCGCTCCGACCAGTGGCGGGCCGCGGGCGGCCCCCCGGCGGCACCGAAGGCGGCGGCCCCGGGGGAGAAGATCGGGCTGTTCCGGCCGGTGGTCTACGACGGGGCCGCGCTGATCCTCTACGCCCTGCGGCAGGAGATCGGCACCGAGGCCTTCGACCGGGTCGAACGGAACTGGGTGGCGGAGCACAAGGACGGGACCGCCGGCACGGACGACTTCGTACGCCTGGCCTCCCGCGAGGCGGGACGCGACCTGGGGCCCTTCCTGGAGCCATGGCTCTACGGGCAGACGACGCCGCCGATGCCGGGACACCCGGAGTGGAGCGGCCCCGCGGCCCCGAAGCCGAGCCCGAAGGCCGACCCGAAGAAGGCTCCGAAGACAGCCCCGAAGACGGCCCCGGCGCATCCGGCCGCCGGAAAAACGGTATGACGGGCCAGGAACGGGCATGTCACCATCGACGAGGCCGACCGGGGAATCACCGGACGTGGTCACACGTTGGACGTGACAGAGTTTGGTCACGTGCAGCGGTACCTTTGGCCCTGACCTGGTCGTGACCGCGGCCATGATCCCGGTCTCCGGCCGTGATCATGGCAGTGACCGCGGTCGGCGCGGACGCAATCGAATCGACGTAAGGATCCAATGACCTCCTCTTCTTCCCCTTCCCAGGACCCGCGGGACGCGCAGAACGTGCGGGACTCGCAGAGCTTCACCGAGAGCCTTCGGGCCGATGCCCTGATGGAAGAGGACGTCGCCTGGAGCCACGAGATCGACGGAGAGCGGGACGGCGACCAGCTCGACCGCTCCGAGCGCGCGGCCCTGCGCCGCGTCGCCGGTCTCTCCACCGAACTCGAAGACGTCACCGAGGTCGAGTACCGACAGCTCCGCCTGGAGCGCGTGGTCCTTGTCGGTGTGTGGACCTCCGGGACCGTGCAGGACGCCGAGAACTCCCTCGCGGAGCTCGCCGCCCTCGCCGAGACCGCGGGCGCCCTCGTCCTCGACGGTGTGATGCAGCGTCGCGACAAGCCCGACCCGGCCACCTTCATCGGCTCCGGCAAGGCCCGCGAACTGCGCGACATCGTGCTGGAGAGCGGTGCCGACACCGTCGTCTGCGACGGTGAGCTCAGCCCCGGCCAGCTCATCGCGCTCGAAGACGTCGTCAAGGTCAAGGTCGTCGACCGGACCGCGCTCATCCTCGACATCTTCGCCCAGCACGCCAAGTCCCGAGAGGGCAAGGCGCAGGTCGCGCTCGCGCAGATGCAGTACATGCTGCCGCGCCTGCGCGGTTGGGGTCAGTCGCTGTCCCGGCAGATGGGTGGCGGCGGCGGTGGCGGCATGGCCACCCGAGGCCCCGGTGAAACCAAGATCGAGACCGACCGGCGCCGCATCCGCGAGAAGATGGCGAAGATGCGCCGGGAGATCGCGGAGATGAAGACCGGCCGCGACATCAAGCGGCAGGAACGGCGTCGCAACAAGGTGCCCTCGGTCGCCATCGCCGGCTACACCAACGCCGGCAAGTCCTCCCTGCTCAACCGCCTCACCGGCGCGGGCGTCCTGGTGGAGAACGCACTGTTCGCCACCCTCGACCCGACCGTGCGCCGCGCCGAAACCCCCTCCGGCCGGGTCTACACCCTGGCCGACACGGTGGGCTTCGTCCGGCACCTGCCCCACCACCTCGTCGAGGCGTTCCGCTCCACGATGGAGGAGGTCGGCGACTCCGACCTCATCCTGCACATCGTGGACGGCTCGCACCCGGCACCGGAGGAGCAGCTGGCGGCCGTGCGCGAGGTGATCCGGGAGGTCGGCGCGGTCAACGTGCCCGAGATCGTGGTCATCAACAAGGCGGACGCCGCGGACCCGCTGGTCCTGCAGCGCCTGCTGCGCATCGAACGGCACTCCATCGCCGTCTCGGCGCGCACCGGAATGGGCATCGAGGAACTCCTCGCGCTCATCGACGCCGAGCTGCCCCGGCCCGAGGTCGAGGTGGAGGCGCTGGTGCCGTACACCCGCGGCACGCTGATCGCCCGGGCGCACGCCGAGGGCGAGGTCATCTCCGAGGAACACACCCCGGAGGGCACCCTGCTCAAGGCCCGGGTCCACCAGGAACTCGCGGCGGACCTGGCACCGTACGTACCCGCCAAGCAGTAACCGGACAGCGGGCAAGGCGCCGCACGGCACCACAGCACACGGCACCACACCGCACCGGACGACCGAGGGCCCCTCGCACAGGCGAGGGGCCCTCGGTCGTGTCATGCCCAGCGGCTCACTTGAACTTGCCGCTGACCGCCTCGTAGATCCCCTTGGCCTCCGGGCCCAGCCGGGGTCCGGCCAGCCAGCCCGCCTTGGCGGGGCCGATCGAGGTGTTCGACACCAGCGCCGGCTTGCCGTCGGCGCCCGCCGCGATCCAGCCGCCGCCGGAGGAACCACCGGTCATCGTGCAGCCGATCCGGTACATCACCGGGTCCGCCTGGGTCAGCGCCAGCCGGCCCGGCTTGTCCGCGCACTGGAACGCCTTCTGCCCGTCGAAGGGCGCCGCCGCCGGATAGCCCGTCGCCGTGATGCCGGCGACCTTCGGCACGGCCGGGGCGTTGAACTCCACCGGGAGCGCCGAGCCGACCGTCTCCTCCAGCGACTTGCCCGCGCCCTTCTCCGGGGTCACGTGCAACACCGCGAAGTCGTAGGGGGCACCGGCGCCTCCCGTCGGGCCGCCGGTCGCGATCCACTGGTCCGACGTCTGCGCCCAGTCGCTCCACCACACGCCGTACGGGGCCACCTGCTCGCGCGGCGCGCCCTTGAGCGCCGCCGCCGGCCGGCCCGCGTTGTTGTACGACGGGACGAAGGCGATGTTGCGGTACCAGCCGCCGGCCTTGCCCGCGTGGACGCAATGGCCCGCAGTCCAGACCATGTTGGACTTGCCCGGGTGGGCCGGGTCCTTCACCACGGTCGCCGAGCAGACCATCGAGCCTTCGGGGCCGTCGAAGAAGACCTTGCCGGAGGCGGGAACGCTCGTGTGGTACGGCGCGGAGGCCGGCTTTGCCGCCACGGCGGCCGGCGTCGGGTCGGTGACGCCCTGGTCCTTGCCCGCGTCCGGGTCGACGGCCGGGGGCTGCGGCTGCTCCGCGTCACGCATGCGGTCGGGGTCCCACAGGCCGTCGATGATCGGGTTGACGTAGTCGCCCGCTTCGCGGAGCCAGTCCTCCTTCTTCCAGTTCTTCCACGCGCCCCCCTTCCACTTCTCCATGTCGAACCCGTGCTGCTTGAGCCTGTCCTTGAGCTCCTGCGGAATCTTGATCCCGTCCGTGGCGCCGGAGGGCGGGGGCGCGGCCACGGTCGGCTTGGCGTCGCCGCCAGCCCCGCCGTCGCCGGACCCGCACGCCGCGGCGGTCAGCGCCAGCGCTGCCACGCACAGGATCGCGGTGACCGGTCGGTTCGGTCGCATGTCGTAAGTCCCCCTGGTGTTTCGAGGTGTTGAGGCAGTGTCGTCCGGGTGGATCGCAGCACCCCACTATGCCGCCGTGAGGGAGGACGGTGCCTCCCGGGTCGGCGGTTCCTGTCTCCGGGCCCCGGCCGGACGTCACGCGCGGATGCCCCGTACGTCCCCGCGTACCCCTTTCATTCGTCCTCTCCCGTCGTGCCGACGGCCAAGGATCTTCAGCCGACCCGTGATCCGCCGCCGTCACCGTCGTTGGTACGTACGGGGGATGGGGCAGCAGCGTTCATGTTCGAGACGCAATCCGGAAGAGCAACCCGTGCGGGAGGACCGACAGTCGTGGCCTTGACCGAGCCGACCGCAGCCGCGGCACAGACCCCGCCACACACCTCCGCACGGGCATCGGCACAGGGGAGCCGCGGGCCCGCCGCTGCCGAGGGCATCCTGCGCAGGCAGGCGCTGCGGGAGTCCGCTGCCCGGACCTACGCCCGCTCGCTGCCCATCGTCCCCGTACGCGCCAGGGGGCTGACGATCGAGGGGGCCGACGGGCGGCGCTACCTCGACTGCCTCTCCGGCGCGGGGACCCTCGCCCTCGGGCACAACCACCCCGTCGTCCTCGAAGCCATCCGCGGGGTCCTCGACTCCGGGGCCCCGCTGCACGTGCTCGACGTGGCGACCCCGGTCAAGGACGCCTTCACCACCGAGCTGTTCGCGAACCTGCCCGCGGAACTGGCCGCCGACGCCCGCGTCCAGTTCTGCGGCCCGGCCGGGACCGACGCCGTCGAGGCCGCGCTGAAGCTGGTCCGCGCCGCCACCGGCCGCACCGGGCTGCTGGCCTTCACCGGGGCCTACCACGGCATGACCGCCGGGGCCATGGACGCCTCGGGCGGCGCCACCGACGTACGGGTGACCCGGCTCCCGTACCCGCAGGACCACCGCTGCCCGTTCGGGGTCGGCGGCCCCGAGGGCGCCCGAATCGGCGCCCGTTGGACCGAGAGCCTGCTGGACGACCCCAAGAGCGGCGTGCCCCTGCCCGCCGGCATGATCGTCGAGCCCGTCCAGGGCGAAGGCGGCGTCCACCCGGCCCCGGACGCCTGGCTGCGCAGGATGCGGGAGATCACCTCCGTCCGGGGCATCCCGCTGATCGCCGACGAGGTGCAGACCGGCGTCGGCCGCACCGGCGCCTTCTGGGGCGTCGACCACGCGGGCGTGGTGCCCGACGTGATGGTGCTGTCCAAGGCGATCGGCGGCAGCCTGCCGCTCGCCGTGATCGTCTACCGCGCGGAACTGGACGTCTGGACGCCCGGAGCCCATGCCGGAACCTTCCGCGGAAACCAGCTCGCCATGGCGGCGGGCACCGCCACGCTCGCCTACGTCCGCCGCAACGGCCTCGCCGAACGCGCCGCCGTCCTCGGCGGGCGGATGCTCACGGCCCTGCGCGGGCTGGCCGCCGACCTGCCCTGCGTCGGGGACGTCCGCGGTCGCGGCCTGATGATCGGCCTCGAACTCGTCGACCCCGACACCGGAGCCACGGCCCCCGCCCTCGCCGCCGCCGTCCGCCAGGAGTGCCTGGACCGCGGACTGATCGTCGAACTCGGCGGCCGGGATTCCAGCGTCGTACGCCTGCTGCCCCCGCTGACCCTGACCGACGAGCAGGCCACCGCCGTCCTGGACCGACTGGCCGACGCCCTCCCCGCCGCGGCCCGCCGGCCCCTCTGACCCGCACCCCAAGGACCCCCGATGCCCGACCCCGCCCCCCACCCCCCAACCGACCGGACAACCACCGAGGCCTCCCCCTCAACCCCCACCCCGACGGACCGGACAGCCGCCCCGTCTTCCCTGTCGGCCGCCGCCCCGTCGGACCGGACGGCCACCGAGGCCTCCCCTTCCACTCCCTGCTTGACGGCGTGGACAGCCACGCCGTCCTTCCCGCCGGCCGCAGCTCCGACGGGCCGGGCGTCTTCCCAACCCATTGCCACCCCCGCCGATCCGGTGCCCGGTCGACCCCCGGAGCCCACGCTCCAGGGCCGCACCCCAGAGCCCACCCCAGCCACGGCCCCCACACCCGACGGCCTTGCCTCAACACAGACGGCTCCCTGCTCCCTGCCTACTACCGCCGGTCCGGACGGCCACGCCCCCCTGGAGCCCGTGCCTCCTGGCCACGCCCCGACGGACGAGACGCCACCCCTTCCCTCCGCCGTAGTCTCCGCCCCGCAGCAGTGCTTGCCCCTGGAGCCCACCCGTCCCGGCAGCGCCCCGACGGACCAGGCGTCACCCCTTCCCCCGGCCGCAGTCGCCGGTCCGCAGCACCACCCAGCCGTGGAGCCCGCGCCTCCCGGCCGGATCCCGATGGATCGATCGGCGACCCACGCCCCGACCACCCCCGTCGGCCCCGTACCCGGGTCACTCTTTGACCCGGAGCTCCCGGGCCGTACCCCGGAGGGGCAGGCAACGGCCCAAGCCGCTCCCGCGGATCAGGCGCTCGGCCCCTCCCTGTCTTCGCCGGTCACCTCTCCCGCCGGTGTGCCGACAGGCCGCGAAGTTCCCGACCTCGGGCCCGCCGGCGCCGGTCCGGATCCCTACTCGCCCACGGAGTTCGTCCCGCCCGCCGGTGTTCGCCGGGCGCATGAAGCCCCCCATCTCCTGCCCGATGCCGCCGGCCTGGAGCCCGCAGTTCCCGGCCGTGCTCCCGCGGACCTGCCCGCGGACCTGCCGGCGGACCGGGCGACCCCCCGCCCCCCGATCGGTTCGGCGGCCGGATCAGCCCCGGGACCTGCCCTCCCGGGCAACGTCCCGGCAGCCCATCCTGTCTCCAGGCCCCCGATCGCTTCGACCGGTCCGGACTCCACCCCGGCACACACCCGGGACCCCGAACTTCCCCACCGCCCCCAGACAGCCACCCCGGACCCGGCCGCCCCCGCAGGTCCGGTGCTCGGGGTGGGCCCGGAAACCGTTGCCCCAGGCCGTGCTCCGGCGCAGTACGGGCCGGAGGACCCCGCGCTTCCGGAGGACCCGGCACACCGCCCGGTCATCGCCGCCGGGCCGGGCTTGGACCCGGACCGGCCTGAGGAGCCCAGCCCGGAGGCGGCCGCCGCTTCCGGGCAGCCGGGCCCGGTCCGGCAGCCCGCCGGGATCTCCCCGGTGGGCACCGTGCCCCGGCAGAAGGACGGCACCCCGCACCCCCGACCCGGCGGGACGGGACCTGTAGGCCCCCAACCGGCCGTGCTGCCCGACCTGCTCGACCACCCCGACCCGGCCGTCGCGGCCGAGGCCGCCACGGTGGAGAACCTGCTGCGGTGCTGGGTCCGCGAGAGCGGCATCGGCCGCCCCGACGGGCCCGTCGGAACCCTGCTCCGCATCCCCCTCCCCGCATCCGGAGCCGCCCTGCTCGTCCCGGTCCGCCACTGGTCCCCGGCAGGCTGGCACCGCTTCGCACCCGCCCGCCTCGAAGGCGCCCCCGCCCACGCCCACGCCGTCGACGCCGTCACCCTGGCCGCCCTCATCGCCCGCGAGGGCACCGGCCGCGGAGGGGCCGACCTCGTCGGCCGGGTCGCCGACTCGGTGCGCCGCACCGCCGAGTTCATCGCCGACCGGCGCCAACGCCCCGAGGCCCCCGCTCCCATCACAGGGGACCGCTTCCTCAGCGCGGAACAGTCCCTCCTCCTCGGTCACCCCCTCCAGCCGGACCCGAAGAGCCGCGAAGGACTCTCCGAAGCCGAAGTACGCCACTACTCACCCGAACTGCACGGCTCCTTCCCCCTGCACTGGATCGCGGTCGCACCCACCGTCCTCGTCACCGACTCCGCCTGGACCGAACGGGGCCGCCCGGTCTCCGCCGCCCAGCTCCTCGCCCGGCTCGCCCCGGGACTCCCGACACCAGCCGGCACCACCGCCCTCCCCCTGCACCCCTGGCAGGCCCGCGAACTCCTCCAGCGCCCCGCCGTCACCGCCCTGAGCGACGCGGGACTCCTCACCGACCTGGGCCCCCACGGCGCCCCCTGGTACCCCACCTCCTCCGTCCGTACGGTCCACCGCCCCGGCGCCCCCGCGATGCTCAAGCTCTCCCTGGGCCTGCGCATCACCAACTCCCGCCGCGAGAACCTCCGCAAGGAACTCCACCGCGGTGTCGAGGTGCACCGGCTGCTGCGCACCGGCCTCGCCGAGCAGTGGCAGGCGGCCCACCCCGGCTTCGACATCGTCCGCGACCCCGCCTGGGTCGCTGTCGACTCCCCGGACGGCACACCCGTCCCCGGACTCGACGCCCTGCTGCGCCACAACCCCTTCCACTCCGACGACGACGCCGTCTGCGTCGCCGCACTCACCGCCCTCCGCCCGTGGCCCGGCGGGACCACCATGCGCTCCCGGCTCGCCGACACCGTCTCCCGGCTCTCCCTCTCCACCGGACGCTCCACCTCCGCCGTGGCCGCCGAGTGGTTCCTGCGCTACCTCGACCACGTCGTCCTGCCGGTCCTCGCGTTCGACGCGCTCGCCGGCATCGCCCTCGAAGCACATCAGCAGAACACCCTCGTCCTCCTCGACCGGGCCGGCTGGCCCGTCGGCGGCCGCTTCCGCGACAACCAGGGCTACTACTTCCGAGACTCCCGGCGCGCCGAACTGGAACAGCGACTCCCCGGCATCGGCACAGCCAGTGACACCTTCGTTCGCGACGCCGTCACCGACGAACGCTTCGCCTACTACCTCGGCATCAACAACGTGCTCGGCCTCATCGGCGCCTTCGGATCCCAGCGGCTGGCCGACGAGCGCGTACTCCTCGCCGCCTTCCGCCGCTTCCTCGGCAAGGCCGCGGGCCTCGGTCCGCTCCCCGCGCAGCTGCTGGACTCACCCACCCTCCGCTGCAAGGCGAACCTGCTCACCCGCCTGGGCGGCCTCGACGAGCTCATGGGCCCCGTCGAAACGCAGTCCGTCTACGTCACCATCGCCAACCCCCTCCACGACTGACGCGCTCCCACCGACACGGAGAAGAGCCCCGATGCCCTCCACCGACACGACCGCCCACTCCGGCACCGCATCCACCACCGGCCCCGGCCTGTACCGACCCACCGAAATCCGACCCACCGAACGTCGGCTCACAGCCGGCCTGCTGCCCCTGCTCGCCGAGGCGGACCTCCTCGACTCACCCGCCGGCTGGGACACCGCAGCCACCCCGGCCGGGGGCTTCCGTCTCGAACCCGTACGGCCGGACCGCGACCTGGAGCTCCTGGCCGGCTGGATGAACGACCCCGAAGTGGCCGCCTACTGGGAGCTCGGCGGGCCCGCCGCCGTCACAGCCGCCCACCTGCGGGCGCAGCTCGAAGCGGACGGCGGCAGCATCCCCTGCCTCGGTCTCCTCGACGGCACGCCGATGAGCTACTGGGAGATCTACCGGGCCGATCTCGACCCCCTCTCCCGCCACTACCGGGCGCGCCCCCACGACACCGGTATCCACCTGCTCATCGGAGACCGAGCCCACCGCGGTCGTGGTCTGGGCGCCACACTGCTGCGCGCCGTCGCGGGCCTCGTCTTCGACCACCGGCCCCGCTGCACACGCGTCATCGCCGAACCGGACATCCGCAACACCCCCTCCGTATCAGCCTTCCTGACCGCCGGTTTCCGCTACTCCGCGGAAATCCAGCTCTCCGAGAAGCGCGCCGCCCTGATGATCCGGGAGCGGTCGCTGCGCAATCTCCTCTGACCACCCTCCTCTGACCACCCTCCTCTGACCGCCCTCCTCTGACCGTCCTCCTGCGACTGTCCTTCTTCGGCCGTCCTTCTCCACCAGTCCTTCCCCGATCACCGCGCCGCGTCCGGTGGTTCAACGCCTCTCCCTTCGAAAACTCTGCGTCACGCAGCAAAGTTCCCGATCCCGAGGAGTCCCGTGCCGAGTTTCCCCGCAGCCTCCGACTCCGCCGAGCCCGTCCTGCCCCCGTCGCCGCAACATCCCTGTACGCCGCCCGAAATCAACCGTCCGACCTGGGACTTCGCCGCCCGCCGCCTGCTCGCCAAGATGATCGGCGAGTTCGCGTACGAGGAGATCGTCAGCCCCGTCCCCGCCCAGGCCGCCGCCGGGGACGCCTGGACGCTGGCCCTCGACGACGGAAGTGCCCTCGGCTTCCGGGCCCGCCGCCGCGCCTACGGAAGCTGGAACGTCACCCCGGACACCATCACCCTCACCCCGGCGCCCCCCTCCACGGAGCCCCCGGCCGCCTACGGGGACCCGTACGACTTCCTCGTCCGGGCCCGCACCCTCCTGCGCCTCGACGGCCCCACCCTCGGCCACCTCGTTCACGAGCTCAGCGCCACCCTCGCCGCCGACGCGCGCCTCGACCACCACGCGCTCACCGCCGACGTCCTCGCCGACCTGGACTACGCCGACCTCGAAGGCCACCAGACCGGCCACCCCTGGCTCGTCCTGAACAAGGGCCGCGTCGGATGGTCCGCAGCCGACGCCGCGGCCTGGGCGCCCGAGGCCCGCAACCGTCAGCGCCTGCCGTGGCTGGCGGCCCACACCTCCCTCGCCGAGTACCGCGGCACCGCCGGCCTCGAAGACCCGGCACGCCTGTACTCGGCCGAACTGGACCCCGTCACCCGCACAGCCTTCGACCAGGCCCTCCGCGACCGGGGCCTCGACCCCCGCGGCTACCTCTACCTCCCGGTCCATCCCTGGCAGTGGGACGAGATCGTGCTCCCCCTCTTCGCCCCCGCCCTCGCCTCGGGTGCACTGGTCCCACTCCCCGCCGACCTCGACACACGGCTCCCGCAGCAGTCCATCCGTACGTTCCTGAACCTCACCCGCCCCGACCGCCACAGCGTCAAACTGCCGCTGTCCGTCTTCAACACCATGGTCTGGCGCGGCCTGCCCAGCGACCTCACCCTCGCCGCACCCGCCGTCACCGCCTGGATCCACTCCCTCCGCGACGCCGACCCCTTCCTCAGCCGCGAGTGCGGGGTCGTCCTGCTCGGCGAGGTCGCCTCCGTCACCGTCCGCCACCCCGTCTACGACCGGCTCCCCGAGGTGCCCTACCAGTACAAGGAACTCCTCGGAGCGATCTGGCGCGAACCCCTGACCGGCCACCTCGCCCCCGGCGAACGCGCCCGTACCCTCGCCTCGCTCCTCCACATCGATCCCCGCGGCCGCGCCTTCACCGCCGAACTCGTCGCCCGGTCCGGACTCACGCCCACCGCCTGGCTGCGACACCTCTTAGCCGCCCTGCTGCCCCCGCTCCTGCACTTCCTCTACCGCTACGGCACCGTGTTCTCCCCGCACGGCGAGAACACCATCGTGATCTTCGACGAGCAGGACGTGCCGGTCCGCCTCGCGGTCAAGGACTTCGTCGACGACATCAACATCAGCAGCGAGCCGCTGCCGGAGCACGCCTCCATGCCCGACGAGGTCCGGGCGGCCCTCCTCACCGAGCCCCCCGGCTACCTCACCCAGTTCATCCACTCGGGACTGTTCGTCGGCGTCTTCCGCTACCTCTCCGCCCTCTGCGAGGACAGGCTCGGCCTCCCGGAGAGCGACTTCTGGTCCCTCGTACGGGCGGAGATCCTGCGCCACCAGAGCCGCTTCCCGGAGCTCAAGGACCGCTACGAGCTGTTCGACCTGCTCACCGAGCGGATCGACCGGCTCTGCCTCAACCGGAACCGACTGCACGAGGACGGCTACCGCGACCGCCCCGACCGCCCGCACGCCGTCACGCACGGCACGGTCGCCAACCCCCTGCACCACCCGTGAGTGATGATCGATGCGTCCGCTGTCGGTGGCGCCCCGTAGGGTTGGCACTGCTATGACGAAGCCCTCCCTCCCCGACCTGCTGCACGCCGCCGTCTCCGCCGTCGGCGGCACGGAGCGGCCCGGCCAGGTGGCCATGGCCGAAGCCGTCGCCGAAGCGATCGACGACAACTCCCACCGGCTGATCCAGGCCGGCACCGGCACCGGCAAGTCCCTCGGCTACCTGGTGCCGGCCCTCGCCCACGGCGAGCGCGTGGTCGTGGCCACCGCGACGCTGGCCCTGCAGCGCCAGCTCGTCGAGCGCGACCTGCCGCGCACGGTGGAGGCCCTCCACCCGCAGCTGCGCCGGCGACCGCAGTTCGCCATGCTCAAGGGCCGGTCGAACTACCTGTGCCTGCACCGCCTGCACGAGGGGGCGCCGCAGGACGAGGAGGAGGGCCTCTTCGACCAGTTCGAGGCGGCCACCCCCACCAGCAAACTCGGCCAGGACCTGCTGCGCCTGCGCGACTGGGCGGACGAAACGGAGACCGGCGACCGCGACGACCTCACGCCCGGAGTCTCGGACAAGGCCTGGAGCCAGATCTCCGTCTCCTCCCGGGAGTGCCTGGGCGCCACGAAGTGCGCGTACGGCGCCGAATGCTTCGCGGAGGCGGCCCGGGAGCGGGCCAAGCTGGCCGACGTGGTCGTCACCAACCACGCGCTGCTCGCGATCGACGCCATCGAAGGTGCCCCCGTCCTGCCGCAGCACGAGGTGCTGATCGTGGACGAGGCCCACGAGCTGGTCTCCCGCGTGACGGGGGTGGCCACCGGCGAACTCACCCCCGGTCAGGTCAACCGGGCCGTGAAGCGTGCCGCCAAGCTGGTCGACGAGAAGACGGCGGACTCCCTCCAGACCGCCTCCGAGACCTTCGAACGGGTCATGGAGCTGGCGCTCCCGGGCCGCCTGGAGGAGATTCCCGAGGACCTCGGCTACGCGCTGATGTCTCTGCGGGACTCCGCCCGCAGCGTGATCTCCGCGATCGGCGCCACCCGCGACAAGTCCGTCCACGACGAGGACGCCGTCCGCAAGCAGGCACTGGCCGCGGTCGAGAACGTCCACACTGTGGCGGAGCGGATCATGAACGGCTCCGAGTACGACGTCGTCTGGTACGAGCGTCACGACCGCTTCGGCGCCACCCTCCGGGTCGCACCGCTCTCGGTGTCCGGGCTGCTGCGCGAGAAGCTTTTCGAGGACCGCTCGGTGGTCCTCACCTCGGCCACCCTCAAGCTGGGCGGCGACTTCAACGGGGTCGCGGCCTCCTTGGGCCTCTCCCCGGAGGGCGTCGAGGGGGACGACGTACCCGTGTGGCGGGGCCTGGACGTCGGATCGCCCTTCGACTACCCCAAGCAGGGCATCCTCTACGTCGCCAAGCACCTCGCCACCCCGGGCCGCGAAGGCACCCGCGGCGACATGATGGACGAGCTGGCGGAACTCATCGAGGCGGCCGGCGGTCGCACCCTCGGTCTCTTCTCCTCCATGCGCGGTGCCAAGGCGGCCGCCGAGGAGCTGCGCGGCCGGCTGGAGAACCCGATCCTGCTCCAGGGCGAGGAGACGCTGGGCGAGCTCATCAAGTCCTTCGCCGCCGACCCGAAGACCTGCCTGTTCGGAACGCTGTCGCTCTGGCAGGGCGTGGACGTCCCCGGACCCAGTTGCCAGCTCGTGATCATGGACCGGATCCCGTTCCCGCGTCCCGACGACCCGTTGATGAGCGCCCGCCAGAAGTCGGTGGAGGAGCACGGGGGCAATGGCTTCATGGCGGTCGCGGCCACCCACGCCGCCCTGCTCATGGCGCAGGGAGCGGGACGCCTCGTACGGGCTTCCGGAGACCGGGGCGTCGTCGCGGTGCTGGACCCCCGGCTGGCCACCGCCCGCTACGGGAGCTTCCTGAGGGCCACCCTGCCGGACTTCTGGTACACCACGGACCGCAACCAGGTCCGCCGCTCGCTGGCCGCGATCGACGCGACCGCCAAGGCCGACGGGAAGTAGTACGCGCGGCACCGGGCGTACCGGCACCTGGGCATGGAACAGCTCCGGGACCGGCGCAGTGGGTCCCGGAGCTGGCTGAGGGGCGGCCGGGTCTCAGACCCGGCGCAGTACCGCGACGACCTTGCCGAGGATGGTGGCCTCGTCGCCGGGGATCGGCTGGTAGGCGGCGTTGTGCGGGAGCAGCCAGACGTGGCCGTCTTCGCGCCGGAAGCGCTTGACGGTGGCCTCGCCGTCGAGCATCGCGGCGACGATGTCGCCGTTCTCCGCGACGGGCTGGCGGCGGACGGTGACCCAGTCGCCGTCACAGATGGCGGCTTCGATCATCGAGTCGCCGACGACCTTGAGGACGAACAGTTCGCCGTCGCCGACGAGCTGGCGGGGGAGCGGGAAGACGTCCTCGACCGATTCCTCGGCGAGGATCGGGCCGCCGGCCGCGATCCGGCCGACCAGGGGAACGTAGGAGGCGGCGGGCTTGCCGGTGGTGTCGGTGGGCTGCGAGCTCGGCTGGTCCGAGCCGCGCACCTCGTAGGCGCGGGGACGGTGCGGGTCGCGGCGCAGGAAGCCCTTCCGCTCCAGGGCCATCAGCTGGTGCGCCACGGAGGAGGTGCTGGAGAGGCCCACGGCCTGGCCGATCTCGCGCATCGACGGCGGGTAGCCGCGCCGCTGCACGGAGTCCCGGATGACCTCGATGACCCTCCGCTGCCGGTCGGTGAGCCCGGAGCTGTCGGCGCGGATGCCTGGAGGTCGCCCTGGCAGCGAGCGTGCGGGGCGTACGGGCTCCGCCTCCGGGTTCAGGCTTGCGTCGTTCATGGCATGCACCGGCTCGAGTCGGCTCTGGGAGCGGTTCTGGGCAGTGATGGTGGCACTGTCTGCGGTGGTGGTCACGTCGGCCCCTCTCGAAATGTTCTCCCTAGCTGGACAACGGTAGTAGCTTTCGAAAGGTTGCGCCAAACACACGTTCGAGTGAAAAATTGCGGATCCCCCACCTGGGCTAGATCGGTGGGTGTATGGACGGTCGTCCCGGAGGTCGGTCACAGGGGTGTCCCGCCGGCCGGTTTCCCGAACGCGGGTTCGGCTCCGCACCTGCTGCTTACGGTACCCTTCCCGGTCGGACCGCCACCTCTCGGGCCCGCGTCCAGTGTGGCAGCGGGAGGCCCCTTCTCCGGTCATCGGACACCGCGACACGCGGAGCGGCGTAAATCCGCCGCAACCCAAGATCTAGTGGTTGGATGAGCGGCGCCGCCCAGAAGTTGTGGTCCTCGGTCCGCTGGGGGTCTCGACATCGCATATGCTTGTGGCTGCTTCACGAGCCCCCGGCAGCGCCTGGCCCCTGTCGTTCAGGGGCTCCGTGAGGTGATCCAGCCGTGCCAAAACGAAGGGTGAGGGAACCATGCACTGCCCCTTCTGCAGGCACCCCGACAGTCGCGTCGTCGACAGCCGCACCACGGACGACGGGACGTCGATCCGTCGGCGCCGTCAGTGCCCCGACTGCTCCCGTCGCTTCACGACGGTGGAGACGGCCTCCCTGATGGTGATCAAGCGCAGTGGAGTGACCGAACCCTTCAGTCGCACCAAGGTCATCTCTGGCGTCCGCAAGGCGTGCCAGGGGCGGCCGGTCACCGAGGACGCCCTCGCCAAGCTCGGCCAGCGGGTCGAAGAGGCGGTGCGCGCCACCGGCAGCGCCGAGCTGACCACCCACGACGTGGGTCTGGCCATACTCGGCCCGTTGCAGGAGCTCGACCTGGTCGCGTACCTGCGCTTCGCGTCCGTTTACAAAGCGTTCGACACCCTTGAAGACTTCGAGACCGCCATCGCGGAACTGCGCGAGCCGCGGCCTCACCCCCATGAGCGCGAGCCCGGAGGGACCGCTCCGGTCGTCCCCGTGCCCGCCTCCGCCGCCGACTGACCGGCGGGGCCGCGTCCCGGCGCGGTCCGGCCTGCCTCGGCAGGGCGACATTCGCAGAACAAGACACACAGCACCGTGCCGCGGAATATCGCTGGCACTTTAGGGCGTTTTTGCCCGCATATGGGAGGAAGCGGCATGACAGAGACGGCGAGCGGCTCGGCACGAGGTTCCCGCGCCAAGGGGACCAAGACTGCCAAGAGCGGCCTTCGGATCGAGCGCATCCACACCACGCCCGGCGTGCACCCGTACGACGAGGTGAGCTGGGAGCGCCGTGACGTCGTCATGACCAACTGGCGCGACGGCTCGGTCAACTTCGAGCAGCGTGGCGTCGAGTTCCCCGACTTCTGGTCGGTGAACGCGGTCAACATCGTCACCAGCAAGTACTTCCGCGGCGCGGTCGGCACCCCGCAGCGCGAGACCGGCCTGAAGCAGCTCATCGACCGGATCGTGAAGACGTACACGAAGGCCGGCGAGGACAACGACTACTTCGCGTCCCCGGCCGACGTGGAGATCTTCGAGCACGAGCTGACCTACGCCCTCCTGCACCAGGTCTTCAGCTTCAACTCGCCGGTGTGGTTCAACGTCGGTACGCCCCAGCCGCAGCAGGTCTCCGCCTGCTTCATCCTGGCCGTCGACGACTCCATGGAGTCGATCCTCGACTGGTACAAGGAAGAGGGCATGATCTTCAAGGGCGGCTCCGGCGCCGGCCTGAACCTCTCCCGCATCCGCTCCTCCAAGGAGCTCCTTTCCTCCGGCGGCAACGCCTCCGGTCCGGTCTCCTTCATGCGCGGCGCCGACGCGTCCGCCGGAACGATCAAGTCGGGCGGCGCCACCCGCCGCGCGGCCAAGATGGTCGTCCTGGACGTGGACCACCCGGACGTCGAGGCCTTCATCGAGACCAAGGTGAAGGAAGAGGAGAAGATCCGCGCCCTGCGCGACGCGGGCTTCGACATGGACCTGGGCGGCGACGACATCACGTCCGTCCAGTACCAGAACGCCAACAACTCCGTCCGCGTGAACGACGAGTTCATGACGGCCGTCGAGAACGGCACCGAGTTCGGCCTCCGGGCCCGCATGACCGGCGAGGTCATCGAGAAGGTCGACGCCAAGGCGCTCTTCCGCAAGCTCGCCGAGGCCGCGTGGGCCTGCGCCGACCCGGGCATCCAGTACGACGGTGTGATCAACAACTGGCACACCTGCCCCGAGTCCGGCCGCATCACCGCGTCCAACCCGTGCAGCGAGTACATGCACCTGGACAACACGTCCTGCAACCTCGCCTCGCTCAACCTGATGAAGTTCCTCGACGACGACGGCAAGGGCAACCAGTCCTTCGACGCCGAGCGCTTCGCCAAGGTCGTCGAGCTGGTCATCACCGCGATGGACATCTCCATCTGCTTCGCGGACTTCCCGACGCAGAAGATCGGCGAGAACACCCGCGCCTTCCGTCAGCTGGGCATCGGCTACGCCAACCTCGGCGCCCTCCTGATGGCGACCGGCCACGCGTACGACTCCGATGGCGGCCGCACCCTCGCCGCCTCGATCACCTCGCTGATGACCGGCACCGCGTACAAGCGCTCCGCCGAGCTGGCCGACATCGTCGGCCCGTACGACGGTTACGCCCGCAACGCCGACTCGCACAAGCGCGTCATGAAGCAGCACGCCGACGCCAACGCCGTCGCGCCGCGCACCGACGACCTCGACAACGTGATCTGGGCCGCGGCCACCGAGGCCTGGCAGGACGTCCTGCGCCTCGGGGAGAAGAACGGCTTCCGCAACTCCCAGGCCTCCGTCCTCGCGCCGACCGGCACCATCGGTCTCGCGATGTCCTGTGACACCACCGGTGTCGAGCCGGACCTGGCCCTGGTCAAGTTCAAGAAGCTCGTCGGCGGCGGCTCGATGCAGATCGTCAACGGCACCGTCCCGCAGGCCCTGCGCCGCCTGGGCTACCAGGAGGAGCAGATCGAGGCGATCGTCGCGCACATCGCCGAGCACGGCGTGGTCGTCGACGCCCCGGGCCTGAAGACCGAGCACTACGAGGTCTTCGACTGCGCCATGGGCGAGCGTTCCATTTCCGCGATGGGCCACGTCCGCATGATGGCCGCGATCCAGCCCTGGATCTCCGGCGCGATCTCCAAGACGGTCAACATGCCGGAGACGGCGACCGTCGAGGAGATCGAGGAGATCTACTTCGAGGCGTGGAAGATGGGCGTCAAGGCGCTCGCGATCTACCGCGACAACTGCAAGGTCGGCCAGCCCCTCTCCGCCAAGAAGAAGGAGGAGGAGGAGAAGGCCGAGGTCACCGAGAAGGCCGAGGAGACCATCCGCGCGGCGGTCGAGAAGGTCATCGAGTACCGCCCGGTCCGCAAGCGCCTTCCCAAGGGCCGCCCGGGGATCACCACCTCCTTCACGGTCGGTGGCGCCGAGGGCTACATGACGGCGAACTCCTACCCGGACGACGGTCTGGGCGAGGTCTTCCTGAAGATGTCCAAGCAGGGTTCGACCCTCGCGGGCATGATGGACGCCTTCTCCATCGCCGTCTCCGTCGGTCTGCAGTACGGCGTCCCGCTGGAGACGTACGTCGCGAAGTTCACCAACATGCGCTTCGAGCCGGCCGGTATGACGGACGACCCGGACGTGCGGATGGCGCAGTCGATCGTCGACTACATCTTCCGTCGCGTGGCGCTGGACTTCCTGCCCTTCGAGACCCGCTCGGCCCTCGGCATCCACTCCGCCGAGGAGCGTCAGCGCCACCTCGACACCGGCTCCTACGAGCCGCTGGAGGACGAGGAGCTCGACACCGAGGCCCTCGCCCAGTCGGCGCCGCTCGCGGCGGTTCCGGCGGCTTCCGCCCCGAAGCCGGTCGAGATCGTCTCCGTCCCGGCCCCGAAGACGGCGCACTCCAACGCCGAACTGGTCGAGATGCAGCTCGGCGTCTCCGCCGACGCCCCGCTCTGCTTCTCCTGCGGTACGAAGATGCAGCGCGCCGGCTCCTGCTACATCTGCGAGGGCTGCGGCTCCACCAGCGGTTGCAGCTGAAACGGAGCGGAACCGCGTCCGGCGCGACAGTGAGCAGCTGCCGCCGAGGGCGTTGATCCGCGCTTGAGAGAGGGTGCCGGCCATGGGCCGGCACCCTCTCCGGCGTTGTGGGTGCGCGCGGGACGGGCGCCCCGCGGCTGGTGGGCCGACGGGCTCCGTCCCGGGAAACCGCGTGGCGTTCCCGTGCTGCGGCTCCGAGAATCGTCCGATGACGGACGAGAAGAACCGCCTCATCCTCCGGGTCGTCGTGCCCGATTCTCCCGAGCCCGGCGCCAGAGTGGAGGTGCGGCCGGTGGTCGACGGCGTGGACATTCTGGCGGAGGCGTTCGCGGAAGAACCGGGCCAGGATCCCAAGTACCTCCTGCCGCCGGACGGACCCCTCACGGCCGGCGCAGAGCCGCGCGAGGTGCGGCTGGCCGAGGCACAGTGCACCGAAAGGTGCTGCGGGGCCCTCTACGTGACCGTTCGGCGTGACGGCGACGAGGTGATCTGGGGCGGGTGGCGCAATCCCGACGAGAACGAGGTCGACCTGCCCGAGTTCCGCTTCGACGCGGGGGAGTACCGGGCGGAGGTCGAGCGGGCCGCCGCGGACCACAGCTGGGAGTGGCCCGCGCGCACGGTCGCCCGCCTGCTGACGCGGCACCTCGCAGCGCGCACCGACTGGCTCCCGGCATGGGACTGCGAACTCGGCAGCGTGTCCGCCTGGCTGTGGGAACCCGACCGGATCAACCTCTTCTTCTTCCATCCGAGCAGCTCGGCCATCGGGGAGGACCGGCCCTGGCTGCAATTCCGGATGACGCTCGCCCTCTCCGGAGACGACCCCGCCGAGCAGGCGGAGGGACTCGCCGTACGGCTCACGGCCGGTGACCCGAGGCCGAGCGCCGAAGTGTGCGGCGGGTCACCCGAGTTCGCCCGGCAGCTCGGGTACGCCTGGCCGCGGCGGGGGTGACTCCGACTGCGCGCCGTCGGGGAGGGTGCAGGTCAGAGGGGTATGGGCCGGGGCGGAAATCGCTTCCCGTCAAAACGATCACCGGCTAGTCTCCCCCGGCGCGCATCGGACGCGTACGGGGAGGGGCGGGGACATGGGCGGCACAGCGGCCGGACCGGGCAAGGGCATGAACGCGGCGGCGCAGGCCGTCGCGGCGGTGGTGTTGGTCGGTGGCCTCGGCGGCGCGGCATGGGCGCTGGGGAAGACCGGCGGGCAGACGGTCGACCGGGGGCCCGCCACGTGCTCAGACTCGCGGGAGGACCTTCCGGCGGAGTACGTCTCCGGGGCGCGGCTGTGCGAGGCGCTGAACAGGCCCGATCTCCCGGTGCTCCTGGGAACGCCCGGGGAACGCGCGGAGACCGCCTCGGGCAGCGGGGACCGGGCGACCCGTGCCGGCGGCGACCGGACCGCCTCCTCCCAGGCGACCGTCACGCTCAAGAGCCACTCGGTGAAGGTCACCGCCTCGTACGACCGGCTCCCCGTCGCCGGCATGGCCGGGCTGCTGGGGGACACCGCGCGGGAGCAGACGGTCCTCGGGCATCCGGCCGTCCTGTACTCCGACCACACCATCGCCCTCCGGATCAACCTCGGCGGCGCCGGCGGCGGCAGCGGGGGGCCCGGCGGGATCGCCCGCCACCTGCTGGTCGCCCGGGACGCCAAGGACGGCGGTGGCTCCTACGAGTTGGTCATCTGGCGCCAGGACGGCATGGTCCCGGACGAGGCCGCGTTGCTGCGGGTGGCCGAGCAGGTGCTGCCGACGATCCCGGGCTGGACCTCGGGCTGATCCGGCCGGTCCGCGTGGCGGACGCCGCGATCATTGCGAGGGGCCGGGTGATCCCGGACCCTGGACCTGGACTTCACGGTGGGGGAGTGGGAGAGCCATGTGGAACGGTGACGAGCTGGACCTGGACGCTTACCTGGCGCGCATCGGGATCGGCGCGGGAGACGGCGCTGCAGACGGAGAAGGAGGGGGAGACGGAGACGCGGACGGGAGCGGGGCGCGGCCCCGGGAACTCCGGCCGGACCTGAAGACGTTGTACGCGGTACACCGTGCCCACACCGCGGCCATCCCCTTCGAGAGCCTGGACGTCCTGCTCGGCCGCCCCGTCGCGCTGGAGGTCAAGGCCATCGAGGACAAGCTCGTGCACGCCCGCCGCGGCGGATACTGCTACGAGCAGAACACACTGCTGGCCGCCGCCCTGGAGCGGATCGGCTTCGAGGTCTCCGGGCGCGGCGCCCGCAACCGCACCCGGGGTGACTCCCTGCTGCCCGTGACCCACGCGGTCCTGGTCGTCACCGTCGAGGGCGAACCGTGGCTCTGCGACGCCGGATTCGGCTACGTGGGCCCGCGTGAGCCCGTCCCGCTCGCACGCCCCGGCGCAGAGGTGCGCCAGGGGGCGTGGACGTACGCCGTCCACGCTGAGGAGGAGGGCGTCCTCGTGCTGCGGGCCCTGCGCGGGGACGTCTGGCGGGACCTGTACGCCTTCTCCCCGCAGCGCTACCACCCCGTCGACTACGTCCTGCTCAACCACTACAGCTCTTCGCACCCGCGCTCCGCCTTCCTGGGGCAGACCATCGTCCAGTACCCCGGCGAGGACGTCCGTGTCGCACTCGTGGGCCGGGAGCTGACCCGCCTGTACCCCGACGGCCGGACCGAGCGCGCGTCCGTGGCCACGGAGGACCTGCTCCCACTGCTGGAGCGGGAGTTCGGCATTCGGCTGTCCGAGCGGGATGCGGCGGAACTGGTGCGGATCCACCGCTCCGGGGACTGACCCCGGCCCCGCCCGGCCCGTACGATGGCGCGGTGCTGGTCAAGTGGATTCGCTGCACGGTGACGGACCGACGCGGGTTCGAGCGTGGACAGCGCAAATGGGCGGGGCTGCCCGGCGAACCGGGATTCCGGGGGCAGGGCGGCGGCTGGAGCAGGGGCCGGCAGGGGGTCGCGCACGTCTTCGCGTTCTGGGAGAGCCGATCCTTCTACGACTCGTTCATGGCCCGCTCGCACGACAGGCTCGCGGCCTCCCAGAACGGCACCTTCACCGACGCGCGGGTCACGCTCTTCGACCACCGCTTCGACGTGAAGACCGGCTTCGAGCCGCGCTTCAGCGACGCCGACGTGGTCCGGGTCGCCCACACCCGGGTGCGGGAGGGCCGTGACGAACACTTCGCCCGCATGCAGGAGAAGGTGTGGAATCCGGCCATGGCGGGCTCCCCCGGAATGATCCGCGGCCTCTTCGGGGAGGCGCCCGGCCGGGAGTTCCTCGTCCTGTCGATGTGGCTCGCCGCGGCCGAGCACGGCAAGTACCGGCAGGAGCGGGTGGAGCGGCTCTCGCTGCGCGCCCAGACCGAAGCCGACGTCGAGGCGCTCACCGGGGACGTCGTGGACCTCGAACCCGCCTGGACGGTATGACCGTACGACGAGCGGCGCCCCGACCGGCGTGCCCGTGACGTGCGCCGGTCGGCGGCCGAATAGGGTCGTGGAATGGTACGACCACGGCGCATCGTCCTTGTCCGCCACGGGGAATCGGAGGGGAACGTCGACGACACGGTGTACGAGCGGGAACCCGACCACGCCCTGCGGCTCACCCCGTCCGGTCGCGAGCAGGCCGGCGCGGCCGGGATCCGGCTGCGCGAGCTCTTCGGGGACGAGCACATCAGCGCGTACGTCTCCCCGTACCGCCGGACCCTGCAGACCTTCCGCGAACTGCGGCTGGACCCCGCCCGGGTGCGCATGCGCGAGGAGCCCCGGCTGCGCGAGCAGGACTGGGGCAACTGGCAGGACCGGGACGACGTACGGCTCCAGAAGGCGTACCGGGACGCGTACGGGCACTTCTTCTACCGGTTCGCCCAGGGGGAGTCGGGCGCGGACGTCTACGACCGCGTCGGCTCCTTCCTGGAAAGCCTCTACCGCAGCTTCGAGGCCGCCGACCACCCGGAGAACGTCCTGCTGGTGACGCACGGGCTGACGATGCGGCTCTTCTGCATGCGCTGGTTCCACTGGTCGGTCGCCGAGTTCGAGGCCCTCTCCAACCCCGGGAACGGCGAATTCCGGGTACTGATGCTGGGGCCGGACGGCCGGTACCGGATGGACCGCCCATTTGAGCGGTGGACCACACCCGAGCCTTACGACCTGGACGGCTAAAGTGGCGCGGGATGACCGCTGACTCCACTTCCGAGACGCGCTACGCACGCGCCACGTCCAGCCTCCGAGGGCTGGCCCTGGGGGACGCCCTGGGCTCCCAGTACTTCGTTCCCGTGAACTACCCGCTGCTGAAGCGGCGCGAGCTGCCGCCCGGCAGCGAGCCGTGGCAGTGGACCGACGACACCGAGATGGCCTGCTCGGTGGTGGCCGTGCTCGCCGCGCACGGACGCATCGACCAGGACGCGCTGGCGGCCTCGTTCGCGGACCACCACGACTTCGACCGCGGCTACGGTCCCGCCGTCAACCGCATGCTGCGCCTCGTCCGGGAGGGCGAGGACTGGCGCACGCTGGCGGCCGAGCTGTTCAACGGCCAGGGCTCCTGGGGCAACGGCGCCGCCATGCGGATCGCGCCCCTGGGCGCCTGGTACGCGGACGACCCCGAGCAGGCCACCCACCAGGCGGAGATCTCCGCCTACACCACCCACCAGCACCGTGAGGCGGTGTGCGGGGCGATGGCCGTAGCCGCCGCGGCCGCGCTGGCGGCCTCGCCGGCCGGCCCGCCGACCCCCGAGGAGCTGCTGGACGGGGTCATCGCGCTGGTGCCGCGCAGCGCCGTGGGAGCGGGCGTGCGCCGGGCCCGGGACATGCTGGACTACGGCGACGCGACCACCGTGGCCGCGGTGCTCGGCTGCGGGCGGCGCACCAGCGCCCACGACACGGTGCCGTTCGCACTGTGGTCGGCGGCGCGGTCGCTCGACGACTACGAGCGGGCGTTCTGGACCACCGCGCAGGTGGGCGGGGACGTGGACACCACGTGCGCGATCGTCGGCGGGGTACTCGGCGCGCGCGGCGAGGCGGCGCTGCCGCAGGCCTGGCTGGCCCGCACCGAGCCCCTCCCGGAGTGGCTGCCCGGGTCGGCGGTCTGAGCCGGCGGTCCGAGCCGCAGGGCGTGCCGTCAAGGGGCATCGCGGACGACGCACGAAGCCCCGGGTGCGGGGTGGACCCCCGGCCCGGGCCTTCGTACGTACGGTCCTTCGCGCTCAGGCCGCCGGACCGGCTTCGGCGGCGGCCCCGTTGAGGGCTTCCAGGTCGCTCTTGCGGACCCGGATCACCAGCAGCGCGGTGGCCAGCGCCAGACCCGCCATGGCCACGGCGGCGGCGAAGGCGGTGGAGATGCCCTGGGCGAGGACGAAGTCGCCCCAGGGGTCGGGCAGCCGCCCGGTCTCCTTGAACGCGGCCAGCTGCGCCGGATCGGCCTGCGCCATGAAGGCCGGCACCTGCTTCTCGGCCTCCTCGCGGCCGGCCGTGCCGAAGACGGTGACCAGGATGGAAAGGCCGAGTGAACCGCCCACCTGCTGGCTGGCGTTGAGCAGCCCGGAGGCGGCACCCGCCTCCTTCGGAGCCACTCCGGAGACGGCGGTGAGGGTGAGCGTCACGAAGTTGAGGCCCATGCCGAAGCCGAAGAGCAGCATCGGGCCGAGCACCCCGGACACGTACGAGCTGTCGGTCCGGATGAAGCTGAGCCAGGCCAGCCCGGTCCCGGTGAGCGCGGACCCGGCGACCATGAAGGGCTTGGGTCCGAAGCGCGGCAGGAAGCGCTGGGAGAGCCCCGCGGCGCTGATGATGGCGGCGGTCACGGGCAGGAAGCCGACGCCGGACCGGATCGGTGAGAAGTCCAGCACGTTCTGTACGAACTGGACGATGAAGAAGAACATGCCGAACATGGCCGCGGCCAGCCCGAGCATGATCGCGTAGGTGCCGGCCCGGTTGCGGTCGGCGAACATCCGGAGCGGGATGATCGGATCCGCGGCCCGCGACTCGATCACCACGAAGGCGCCGAGCAGCACGACGGCGGCGATGAAGGAACCGATGGTCAGGGTGTCCCGCCAGCCTTCCTCGGAGGCCCTGATGAACCCGTAGACGAGCGCCGTCATGCCTCCGGTGGAGGTGAGGGCGCCGGCGGCGTCGAAACGGCCGGGGTGGCGCTCGGACTCGTTGATGAAGAGCGGCGCGAGGACGGCGATGAGCACGCCGATCGGCACGTTGACGAAGAGGACCCACCGCCAGTCGAGCCATTCCGTGAGCATGCCGCCGGCCAGCAGGCCGATCGCGCCGCCGCCCGCGGAGACGGCGGCGAAGACGCCGAAGGCGCGGTTGCGGTCGGGGCCCTCGGCGAAGGTGGTGGTGATCAGGGCGAGCGCGGTCGGCGAGGCGATGGCTCCGCCGACGCCCTGGAGTGCGCGGGCGGCCAGCAGCTGCCAGGGCTCCTGGGCGAATCCGCCGAGCAGGGACGCCAGGGTGAAGAGCAGGATGCCGGTCATGAAGACGCGGCGGCGGCCGAGGATGTCGCCCGCGCGGCCGCCGAGCAGCAGCAGGCCGCCGAAGGCCAGCGTGTAGGCGCTGATCACCCAGGAGAGGTCGGTGGTGGAGAAGGAGAGGGCGGTCTGGATGTGCGGGAGCGCGATGTTCACGATCGTCGCGTCGAGGACGACCATGAGCTGGCAGGCCGCGATGACGGCGAGTGCCACGCCCGGACGCCCGGGCCGTCGGGCGGCCCCCGGTATCCGTGGAGCGTCGAGTCGGGTGCTTGTCACTGTGGATCCCCCCGAAGTGAAATAGTGAACGCATTCGTTCACTGCGGGTCCAAGGTAGGAGGCCCTCAGTAGGGAACGCAAGCGTTCACTAGGGTGGGAAATCCGTGCGAGCCGCGCGGGTCGGTCGGAGGTATGGAGCATGACGGGTTCGGGTCGGCCGCAGGGCGTGGCGCCGGGGCGCAGGCGGGGGCCGGAGCTCGAACGGGCGATCCTCGACGCGGCGCTGGAGCGGCTCGGCACGGCCGGCTGGGCCTCCCTCACCATGGAGGGCGTCGCGGCCGGGGCACGCACCGGCAAGGCGGCGCTCTATCGGCGCTGGTCCTCCAAGGCGGACCTCGTCGCCGA
Source organism: Streptomyces sp. AB3(2024) (assembly GCF_041862025.1). Taxonomy (NCBI): domain Bacteria; kingdom Bacillati; phylum Actinomycetota; class Actinomycetes; order Kitasatosporales; family Streptomycetaceae; genus Streptomyces; species Streptomyces sp. AB3(2024). The sequence continues at coordinate 98,104 of NZ_JBGWAB010000008.1, read as the reverse complement.
CGCGCTGCGGGAGGGCCTGCCCGAGCTGGGCCGCATCGAGGACCACGGATCGGTGCGCGAGGACCTGTACCGGCTGTGTGTGCGGATGCGGGACGTCATGCGTTCGCCGGCCGGTGAAGCCCTTCGTGCGATGCTTCACGAATGCGACCATGCCCATGCTGACCGGTTCCGTGCGGTCATCTGGGAGGGACTGCACGAGCCGGCGCACCGGCTGATCCGCGAGCTGGTGGACCGTGGAATCAAGCGGGGAGACGTCCGACCGGATGCCACAAGTCCGCTGATCACCGATGTGATTCCGGCGATGCTGATGTACCGGACCAAGCTGTGCGGGAGCGAATGGCCGGATGCGGAAATCGCCGAGATGATCGACGGGCTGATGGTGCCGATGCTCCGGGGCTGAGGTCCGGCGCGGGCCCGCGAGGGGCGTGCGCGCGGGCTCACCGGGGGCGTGCGTCCGGCCCCGGGGGTTCGGTCCGGTGCGGCTTGCCGCAGGCCGGGGTGTGCAGGCGGCCCGGGGCGGCGTACCCTTGCTGGCGCCATGCCGTACGAAGCACCCACCCACACCGTCGAGCGCTCCCTCCGTGCAACCACCGGCGCCAAGGTCATCGCCGGGGTCGACGAGGTCGGACGAGGGGCCTGGGCCGGTCCCGTCACCGTCTGCGCAGCGATCACCGGTCTGCGCCGGCCGCCCGCGGGGCTCACCGACTCCAAACTGCTCACCCCCAAGCGACGCGACGCGCTGCTCGACGTCCTGGAGGACTGGGTCACCGCACACGCCCTGGGGCACGCCTCCCCGGAGGAGATCGACGAACTGGGGATGACCGCCGCCCTGCGGTTGGCGGCGGTGCGCGCGCTGGAGGGCCTGCCGGTGCGGCCCGACGCGGTGATCCTCGACGGCAAGCACGACTATCTCGGCCCGCCCTGGCGGGTTCGTACGGTGATCAAGGGCGATCAGTCCTGCGTGGCCGTTGCCGCGGCCTCGGTGATCGCCAAGGTCCGGCGCGACCGGATGATGGCCGAACTGGGCGAACGGGGCGACGGAATAGAGGACTTCGCCTTCGCCGCCAACGCCGGCTATCCCTCGCCCGTGCACCGGGCCGCACTTGAGGTGCGGGGGCCCACCGTGTACCACCGGCTCTCGTGGTCGTACCTCGACGCGCTGCCCCAGTGGCGCCACTTGAAGAAGGTGCGCCGGAGCGAGGAATCGGTGGAGCTGGAAAACGGAGGCCAACTCGGCTTCGATTTCTGATCGCACCCACGTGCCACCCGCCGGTACGTTTCGTACCGGTGTTTGATAGATATCAACTCATGCCTCTCACCCCCGCCATCGAGGAGCCTCAGATTCACGAGAGTGCCCAGGGTCCCCGCGTCACGCCGGCCGCGAGCCGCACCGCGCAGACCCCCCGCCCCGTACCTGGTCCGCGTCCCGCAGCCGTACCCCGGCCCGGGCGCCCCGGTCCCGTCCGGCCCGCCCCGCCCGCGCAGCGCGCGGCACAGGCCACCCCCGGACCCGTTCCCGCAGCCCCCACCGCGCCGTCCGTCTCGGCGGCCGTGCCCCAGGTCCAGCTGATCCCGGCCTCCGCCGAGGGTGCGCTGGACGCGGCCGAGGAGGCCGTGGACCTGCTGCTCGACACCGGGCGCGCGCCCGGCGACATCCTGGTGTTCACCACCGGCGACCCGCACCCGTGGGCCGCGCACGAGCTGTCCTTCGGCGAGGCCTCCTACTGGGCCCAGCACGACGCCAAGGACGACATCTTCTACGCGGACGCGGCGCAGGTGCAGCGTGCCGCGGGCCGTCCCGTCGTGGTCTTCGCGGCCAACGGCGGACCGGCCGGTGCCATCGCCGCCGCGCTGCCGGTCGCGCTGACGCGCGCCGGGGCCCTGCTGATCGTGTGCGGCGACGCACAGCAGATCAACTCCGTGCTGGGTGCGGGCGTCTGACGCCCTGCACCCCATGCGGGCGGGGGCGGGGCGGGCCGGGTGCCGGCCCCGCTGAAGTCCTGGGCCTGACCAGCCGTACGCCCTTCCGGGGGTACGGCCGTCCGGCCTGCCCGCCCCGGTGTGGCGGGAACGTCATGAGGGTCCCGGCGTCCGGGTGTTCCGACGCCGGGACCGGCCGTGCCGCCGGGAACACCTGTGTTGCCGGGACCGGCCGTCCGCTCAGCGGGCGGCCGTACGGCGCAGCGGCTCGGCCGCCCCGCCGGCGGTGCTGAGGGTCAGCGGTGCCGCCTCGGCCGCCAGCGATCCCAGGCGCCCGGGTCTGGTGTCCGAACCGGGGCTTCGCCCGCCGCGGCCTTCGCCCAGCACCTGCCAGCCCCCTCGGGTCAGCGTGATGTAGGCCCCGCAGCGCAGTCCGTGCAAGGTGCAGGCGTCCCGCAGGCCCCACATCCAGGCGCCGTCCTCCTCGGTCCACCGCTCGTCGCCGTCGCGGCAGTACATCAGCACCGCCGTCCTGGACGGGGTCCGCCGCCGCAGGTCGTGCGGGATGACCCGGCGCAGCCGGGACAACAGGGCGTTGCGGTACTCCCAGCCGTCCGCCGAATTGGACCGCTGCACGAAGGAGGCGCTCGCCACCAGCCGGTCCTCGGGTCCGAGGACCGCGATGACGGCGGTGGAGGGCGCGGGGCTGTGCCGGGAGTGCAGCCCGCTGACCAGCTCACGCGGATTGCCGAGCAGGGGGATCCCGGCCGCCGTCCATTCGGCGGGTTCGAGCAGCCGGCCGTGACGGCTGGCGCCGCCGGTCGCCGTTGCCAGGGACGTGGTCGAGGGCGGGGCGAATCCGAAGGTCACGGTCCTCCCTTCGGGTACACGCCCGCGAGCGGGCACGGCTGGGCTGTGGGCGCGCCGCGGCGCGGCCCTGGAGAGTGCCGTCGAGCCGAGCGGGAGCACTCCGATTCTCGCGTGGTGCGCGAGGGTGGGGCAATGAGCATTTGAAGCAGCAGACCGGAATTCGCCGGTATGCCGTTCATATCCTTGCCCCGCCACGCCGGAGATGACTCATTCGGCTACGGCTGGAGCGCGAGCACCAGCGGAAACACCCCCTTCGCACCCGCCCGGCGGAGCAGCCGGGCGGCTACCGCGAGGGTCCACCCGCTCTCCGCCCGGTCGTCGACGAGGAACACCGGACCCGATGCCTCGGACAGGCTGGCCGTCAGGGCCTGTGGGACGGTCAAGGCCTGGTGGAGCCCCCGGACCCGCTGGGCGCTGTTCGAGGACGGCAGCCCGAACTCCGGTGCCTGATCGGTGTACTCCAGGGCTCCGAGCAGTGGGATCCGTCCGACCTCGGCGATCCGGGCGGCGAGGGAGCCGACCAGCAGGGGACGGCTCCGCGAGGGCAGCGCGACCACGCCCACGGGCCGGGCGGGGGCGTCCGCCGCGCCGGAAGCCCAACCCCCCGGGCCTCGAGCCCAGTCGGCGAGTACGGCGACCACGGCCTGGGCGACATCGTCCGGAACCGGCTGGTCGGCCGTCTGCGGGGCCAGCATCGGGCGCAGTCGGTTGCCCCAGCCGATGTCGGAGAGTCGGCCCAGGGCCCGGCCGGTCGAGGCCTGTTCCCCGGCCGGGATCCGGCCCTTGAGGTCGACTCCGACCGAGGCGAGCCCGGTCGGCCACATCTTGCGGGGCTCCAGTTCCACACCCGGGCGGCTCAGTTCGCCCCGGGCGGTGTCCAGGGCGGTGCCGGAGACGTCCGGGGTGAAGCGGGGTCCCGCACAGTTGTCGCAGCGGCCGCAGGGCGCGGCCTCCTCGTCGTCCAGCTGGCGGCGCAGGAACTCCATGCGGCAGTCGGTGGAGGCGGCGTAGTTCCGCATCGCCTGCTGCTCGGCGGACCTCTGCCGGGCGACCCAGGCGTAGCGCTCGGCGTCGTACACCCACGGTTCGCCCGTGGAGGTCCAGCCGCCCTTGACGCGGTGGACGGCGCCGTCGACGTCGAGGACCTTCAGCATCGTCTCCAGGCGGGTGCGGCGCAGGTCGACGAGCGGTTCCAGCGCGGGCAGGGAGAGGGGGCGGCCCGCCTGGGCCAGGACGTCCAGGGTGCGGCGGACCTGCTCCTCCGGCGGGAAGGCGACCGAGGCGAAGTACTGCCAGATCGCCTCGTCCTCGCGGCCGGGCAGCAGGAGCACCTCGGCGTGCTCCACACCGCGGCCCGCACGGCCGACCTGCTGGTAGTAGGCGATGGGGGAGGAGGGGGATCCCAGGTGGACGACGAAGCCGAGGTCGGGCTTGTCGAATCCCATCCCGAGGGCGGAGGTGGCCACGAGGGCCTTGACGCGGTTGGCCTGGAGGTCGTTCTCCGCCTGCTCGCGGTCGGCGTTCTCGGTCTTTCCGGTGTACGAGGAGACGGTGTGGCCCCGGTGGCGGAGGTAGGCGGTGACCTCCTCGGCGGCGGCCACCGTCAGCGTGTAGATGATTCCGGAGCCCGGCAGGTCGGTGAGGTGGTCGGCGAGCCAGGCGAGCCGGTGAGCGGCGTCGGGGAGGGTCAGCACGGCCAGGCTCAGGCTCTCGCGGTCCAGCGGGCCGCGCAGTACGAGGGCGTCCGTGTCGGCTCCGGTACCGAGCTGTTCGGCGACGTCCGCCGTCACCCGGGCGTTGGCGGTGGCGGTCGTCGCGAGGACCGGGACCCCCGGCGGGAGATCGGCGAGCATGGTGCGCAGCCGGCGGTAGTCGGGGCGGAAGTCGTGCCCCCAGTCGGAGATGCAGTGGGCCTCGTCGACCACCAGGAGGCCGGTGGCGGCCGCGAGCTTGGGGAGCACCTGGTCGCGGAAGTCGGGGTTGTTGAGGCGTTCGGGGCTGACGAGGAGGACGTCGACCTCGCCCGCCGCGACCTCGGCCTGGATGCCCTCCCACTCCTCCGGATTGGCGGAGTTGATGGTGCGGGCGCGGATCCCGGCCCGGGCGGCGGCTTCGACCTGATTGCGCATCAGTGCGAGCAGTGGGGAGACGATGACGGTGGGTCCGGCGCCGCCCGCCCGCAGCAGGGAGGTGGCCACGAAGTACACGGCGGATTTGCCCCACCCCGTGCGCTGGACGACCAGGGCCCGCCGCTTGTGCGCGACGAGGGCCTCGATCGCCCGCCACTGGTCCTCGCGCAGCCGTGCGGTGCCCGTGGGGTCGCCCACGAGGCGGGCGAGTACGGAATCTGCGGAGGACCTCAGGTCTGCGTTCATACCCCCATGCAACCTGATGGTTCTGACATCGCGCCAATGACGCTCTCGACCTGTGGATATTGAAGGTTCAAGCGAGTTATCCACAGGGGTTTCGCGATCGGTCTGCACACGGGACCGTCGAGCCATGACGACGAACCACGAATCCCGCAGTCAGTCCGACCGATCCTCCATCAGCCCCTCCGGAACCCCCGAGGCGTCCCGGATCACCTTGCGCAGCCCCGCCGAACTGGCCGACGCCCTGCCCTACATGCTCGGATTCCACCCGACCGACTCCCTCGTCATGGTCGCCGTGCACGGCGAGGGCGGACGCTTCGGCGGACGTCTGCGCGTCGGAATCCCCTCCACCCCCGCCGAATGGGAGGACACCTCCCGGCAGGTCGCCGAATGCCTCGTGCGGGGCAGCGAGCGACGCGGCGGCAAGCCGGACGGCATCGTGGTCTTCCTGTGCCAGGACCCACGGGCAGGGGAGAGCGGACAGCGGGTGATGACCCGGCTGCGGCCGCTCGCCCAGCGGGTGCGCCTCGCCTGCGGCGGCCTGGACGTACCCGTCCTGGAGGCCCTGTGCCTCTCCGGAGGCCGCTACTGGTCCTACACCTGCGACGACTCCGGCTGCTGCCCGGCCGAGGGCAACCCGCTCGCCCTGCCGGGCACCTCGGTCATGGCCGCGGCGGCGACCTTCGCAGGACTCCAGGTCCGGGGCTCGCTGAAGGAGATCGAAAGCCGGCTCACGCCCCTTGCCGGAGCCGGGGCCGCGGAACAGGAGGAGGCCCTCGACCGGGCGGCCGTCGCCCTCGTCCCGAAGATCCTCGACGGGGTCACCCGCCAGGAGGTCGGAGCGGAGACCATCACCCTCGCCAAGACCCTGATGCGCCGCCTGACCCTCGCGCCGCCCGTCGAAGGCGGCCCACGCGCCGACGACTGGGACGATGCCCTCCTCGGGCACGACGAGGCCGCCGCCGTGATCCTCGGCCTCCAGGACCGCGAGATCCGCGACATCGCCGCCGAGTGGATGGAAGGCGACGAAGCCGCCCCCGCCCTGCGCCTGTGGCGGGCCCTGGCCCGGCGCTGCGTCGGCGCGTACGCAGAACACGCGGCGGCGCCGCTCACCCTGGTCGGCTGGGTCTCCTGGTCTGGCGGGGACGAGCCGACCGCACGCATCGCCCTCGGGCTCGCCCTGCGGGCCGATTCCGAGTACCGCTTCGCCCAGCTGCTCCACCACGCGTGCAACGAGGGCATCGACCCAGAAGGGCTGCGGCAGTGCCTGCGGGAGGAACGCCGACGCCGCGAACCCCGCCGCAAGCGCTCCGCCGCCACCACCCGTCCGCCCGGCCGCCGGGACGGAAAGCGCCGCCGTCCGACCCGCCGCCCCGAGGGGAGCGACCAGTGAGCCCGCACCGGACCCCCGACGGCCGGAGTCCCGTATGGCGGCACCGGGACCACGGTCCCGTACGGCGCCTCTGGAGGGCCGCGGGCGCGGCACTGCGCCGTCGGGGCGACACCCCGTGCGGGCAGCCGCCACCGGGGCCCGTGACCCGGGCGGGGGTGAGGGCGTTCAGCTGGGGGGAGGTGGGCGCCCGGCCGCGCCGCCGCCCAGCGGAACCGGCCGGAGCGCAGACAAGGCGGCACATGGCTCCCCCCGTACCTGAAACCGACCCGCCCGGGCCCCCTTCGCCCACCACTCCGGGGCATTGCACCGCAGTGGCCACCGAGGCCGGACCCGATTCCCCCTCCAGGGGCTACGGGAGCGGGCCGAGCGGACCGCCCTACGGCCCGTCGGCGGTGGAGGCGGTGGTGGAGCGGGTGCCCGCAGGGTCCACGGACCGCCAGGCCGGCGCCCCGCACGGTCCCGAGCCGGAGACACGGCCGACAGGACCGCCCCCGCCCCGGCAATCCGCTGTGGGGCCGGTGCGCCGGCCCGAGTTGCCGCCGGTGCACGGCGCCGTCATCTGCGTCGCCGCCCCCTGCCTGGTCATCTCCCCCGAGCACGGCCAGCTGACCGGGCGGGGCATCGACGGCATCTACCGCGCGGGGCGGCGCCTGCTGTCACGCTGCGTCCTGCGCGTCGGCGGACGGGACCCGGTCGCCGTCCAAGCGCGCAGCCTCTCCGCCGACCGGGCCTCCTTCACCGCGACCGTCCGCACCGGCATCGAGGCAGGCCCCGACCCCGACATCGGAGTCGAGCGCGTCCGCCACGCCGACGGCACCGAGCGCATCACCCTGCGAAGCTTCGCCGCCCGCCCGCTGCGCCTCCCCGTGGAGGTCTCCCTCGGCACCGACCTGGCCGAGCTCGCCGCCGTGGCGGCCGGCCGGGCCGGACCGGAACTCGCCGCCGGGGTGCACGCCGCCGGACTGCGCTGGAGCACCGGTGATGCCCTCGCCGTCATCACCGCCGAACCGGCCCCGGACGACGCCCTCGCCTCGGCCGGACTGCTGCGCTGGCAGCTCGACCTGGGGCCGGGGGAGTCCCGCAGCATCGAACTGCGCACCACGCGCGACCGCTCGACCCGGGCCCCCGCCGGACAGGTCGCGAACCCGTTCTCCGCGGCTCGCGCAGAGGGGGACGACCCGAGGGCCGACGCCTGGTTCCGGACCAGCCTCGACGACCTGCGCGCACTGCTCCTGAGGGATCCCGAGGCACCCGCGGACGCCTTCGCGGCGGCCGGAGTGCCCTGGCGGCTCGGGCTGGCCCCGGCCGAGTCGCTGTGGGCCGCGCGGATGGCGCTCCCGCTCGGCACCGGGCTGGCCGCCGCCACCCTGCGGACCCTGGCCCGGAGCCAGACCGGGGGCCGCGGCCCGGAAGCGGGGAAGATCCCGGGACCGCTGCGCGCCGCGGGACCGCAGCTCCCGCCGGGGTGCACCGGCACCGAGGCCACCCTCGGCTTCCCGGCGGTGCTCGCCGAGGCGCGCAGATGGGGGCTGCCGGAGGAGGAAGTAGCCCGGCTGCTGCCCGCGGCGGAGAACTGCCTGGGCTGGCTGCGCGGCTCGCTCGGGGAGGACGGCTTCCTGGCCGACCCCGATCCCGGGCCGCGGCGCTGCGAGACCCAGGCCCACGCGCACCGGGCCGCGCTGCTCGGTGCCGATCTGCTCGCCGACTGCGGGCGGCCCGGAGCCGCGGAATGGCGGGAGTGGGCCGCCGCCCTGCGGGAGCGGTTCCGGGCCCGGTTCTGGATCGACGGCCCGGACGGAGGCCGTCCCGCCGCGGCACTGCACCCCGACGGCCGTCCGCTGCCCCGGCTGACCGGGGCCGCCGCACACCTGCTGGACACCGGCCTGCTGGGTGGCGGGGAGTTCGCACCCGGCCTGCTGGACCCCGTCCGGACCGAACACCTCGCCCGGCTGCTCGGGGCCCCGGCCATGGATTCCGGATGGGGGCTGCGCAGCATGGCCGCGCGCGAACCGGGACACAACCCCTTCGGGCACCGGTCCGGAGCGGTGCGGGCCCACGAGAGCGCCCTCGCCGTGGCCGGGCTCGCCCAGGCCGGCTTCGACAAGGAGGCCGCCGGGTTGCTGCGGGGGCTGCTCGACGCGGCGGAGTCCTTCGGCTACCGCCTGCCCGAGATGTACGCGGCCGAGCAGCGCACCGCCGGCAGCGCCCCGCTCCCGCACCCCGCGGCCTGCAGGCCCGCGGCGGTGGCCGCCGCCGCGGGGATCCACGCCCTCACCGCGCTCGCGGGCATCCGCCCGGACGCCCCGGCGGCGACCGTCGCCGTCACTCCACGGGCGGGCGCTCCCCTCGGCGCACTGCGCCTGTCCGGCCTGAGGGTGTCGGAGGAACCGTTCGCCGTCCGGATCAGCCGCCTCGGTGTCGGCATGGTGGAGGAGGCGGCCGATGGGCTCCAACTGCGGGGCTAGCCCGGCGCGGCCGTCCGGGGTGGTCGTGAAGATCCGGTCCGGGTTCCAGATCACCGTCTCCGGGATCACCAAAGCTCTGTTTATCGTCAGGCAGACGACTATGATCGCGGCATGTCGCCCTACGACCCGTCGGCCTTTCCGCCCTTCGCCGTCACTGTCGACCTGGTCGTGCTCACCGTGCGGCGCCACGCGCTCTGCGCGTTGGTCGTCCGACGGGGTGAGCAGCCGTTCCAGGGCCGCTGGGCGCTGCCCGGCGGATTCGTCCGCGGGGACGAGGACCTGGGGGCGGCCGCCGCCAGGGAACTCGCCGAGGAGACCGGGCTGTGTGCGCACGATCCGGCCGCGCCCGGCGTGGACAACGGCGCCCATCTCGAACAGCTCGCCACCTACGGGGACCCGCAGCGCGATCCCCGGATGCGGGTCGTCAGCGTGGCCCACCTGGTCCTGGCCCCCGACCTGCCCGCGCCCCGGGCCGGCGGGGACGCCAACGGCGCCCGCTGGGCGCCCGTCGACGAACTGCTGGAGGGCGCCGACCAGGCCTCCGCCGGGCTGGCCTTCGACCACGCGCGGATCCTCGCCGACGGTGTGGAGCGGGCCCGCTCGAAGATCGAGTACTCCTCCCTGGCCACCGCCTTCTGCCCGCCGGAGTTCACCGTCGGAGAGCTGCGCCGGGTGTACGAGGCGGTGTGGGGGGTGGCGCTTGACCCCCGCAACTTCCACCGCAAGGTCACCGGCACCCCCGGTTTCCTGGTGCCGGCCGGAGGGACGACGACCCGTCAGGGCGGCAGGCCGGCCCAGCTGTTCAGGGCGGGCGGGGCGACCCTGCTCAACCCGCCGATGCTGCGGCCGGAAGTCTGATCCTCCCCGGGGAGGCCTCCGTCGCGCGCCGGGGCGATTCCGGGTGGCGATCGCGGCACCGGCACGGACCGGTTGCATAGAAAATCGGATATATCGCGCTATCTTGCTTGCGGTACTCACCCTGCCGCAGAGCGGTCTCACCCCCCGCGAGAGAAGCGATGCTCCAGGCCATCGGACTCACCAGCACACCCCGTCGAGAACTCCCGCCCGCCGTGAACGACCTCACCTTCGAGGCCCGCTCGGGGTACGTGACCGCCCTGCTCGGCGAGCCGGGTTCGGGCAAGACCACCACGCTGCGGCTCATGCTCGAACTCGAACCGGGCCGGGGCGTCACCTACTTCCGCGGCCGCCCGCTGCACCGGATCCCGCATCCGGGCCGCGAGGTCGGCGTACTCCTCGGAGACGTTCCCGGGCACCCGTCGAGGACGGTCCGCAACCAACTGCGGATGCTCAGTGCCGCCGTCGGGGTCCCCGCGTCCCGGGCGGACGCCCTGATGGAGGTCGCCGGCATCGGCGGCCTGCGCGACCAGCGGCTCGGCTCGCTCTCGACCGGCATGGAGCGTCGCGTCGCCCTCGCCGCAGCGCTGCTCGCCGATCCCTGCACCCTGCTCCTCGACGAACCCGCCGCCGGGCTGCACTCCCGTGAGCGGGCCTGGCTCCACGGGCTGCTGCGCGGTCACGCCTCCCTCGGCGGGGCCGTGCTCTTCACCACCGACGACGCGAAGGAGGCCGCCCGGCACGCCGACCGGGTCGTGTCCATCGCCTCGGGCCGCCTCGTCGCGGACCAGGACGCCGCGGACTTCGCCCGCACCCGGCTGCGACCGCGGGTCGCCGTGCGGACCCCGCACGCCGCCCGGCTCGCCGACGTGCTGGGGCGTGAGGCCCGCTCCGCCCACAGGGTGGTGGAGATCGTCGAGGAGAGCGGCAGTCGCCTGTCGGTGTACGGCAGCAACTGCGCCGAGATCGGCGAGGCGGCGTTCAGGCACGGAGTGCTCGTCCATCAACTCGCGGACGAGACCGGGGACGCGGGTGCGCCCGTCCCGCCGGTACCGCAGGCCCGGACCCGCGGCGGGAGCACGGCCCGGGTGGACGTCCGGGCGGAGGCGCGCGCGGAGGTTCGGGCAGAGGTCCGGGCAGAAGCGCAGGCCCGACAGGTGCCGGGCTCTGTGGCGGGCCTCGTGACCGGAGCGCAGGCCCCGGTCCACGGGGGTCCCCGCCCGGACCCGCGCGCCGCGCTCCTCACCGGGCCGGGGTGCGCCGACCCCGGTGCCGGATCCGGCCCCGGGGCCGAACCCGGTGTGACCCCCGTCCGCGCCGCGCCCCCTGCCCGGGAGGCGGCACCTGACCAGGGTCCGCCCCCGGAACCGGCCCGGTCCTCGGGGCAGGGTCCGGCCGCGGCTCCGGTCCCGGACCGGCTCCCCGCCGCGGTCGTCGATCCCGCGGCGGCCGGGTATCCCGACGTGTCCGGGTACCCCGGCCCGGGAGGGGGCGGTGAGCCGCGTCATGCCCGTTCCGGGCGGGGCTCCTCGGGGCTGCGGCGGGTACGACGGGTGGGCGGCCCGCTGTGGCCGCTGCGCTACGAGCTCCGCCGGGTGTTCGGCACGGCCGCCCCACTGCTGACCGCCGCCCTCGTCGTCACCGTCTCCGTGCTCACCTCCCTGGTACTGGCACGCGCGGGCCACACCCCTCAGAGCCGGCTGCTCGCCGCCTGGCCGGAGCTCTTCCCGCTGCCGCCCGCCGCGCTCGGGGCCGGGCTGCTCGGCTCCCTGGCCTTCGGCGAGGAGTACCGCTACCCCGCCCTCGCCGCCGACCGGGGCACCGTGCCCCGGCGGCTGGGGCTGCTCACCGCAAAACTCGCCGTCTGCGCCGCCCTCGCCCTGGCCCTCGGCGCCCTCACGGTCGCCGCCGACACCGCGGCGCTCCGGCTCGTCTTCGGAGGCTCCGGGCCGCTGAGCCCGCCCGCGGAATGGGTCTTCCCCGGGGTGAGTTGGGCCGGGCTGCTCGTCGGCTGCGCCTGGGCCGGGGTCCTCGCCGCCGGGGTGTTCCGCGCCGCGTCCGTGGGCTTCGCGGCGGTGCTCGCCGTGCCGGTGGCCGTCGTACCGCTGGTGCGCAAGGTCCTCGACGGGCCGTCCGCGTACCCGGTGACCGGCATCGCCTCCCGCCTGCGCGGCCCGGCCTGGTCGCCGTGGCCGCCGGAGGCGGACCGGCTCGTGCTGGGGGCCCTTCGGGTGATGGTCCAACCCGTCGGCACCGCAATGGTGTTGTCGCTGATGGTCCTGTTGTGCGCCTATGCGTTCACAGGACTGCGCGGGAGGGTCCGTTGGTGATCGTTCCGGTGCGCGAGGCGACTTCGCCGGGACCATAGAAGTCCAGATCGGGCCGGATCACTCGAAGCGGACCGCAACTCCCCGCAAAAGGCCCGGTTCTTTACGATAAGTCGTCAATTGCGTAGGTGGCACCGATCACCCTTTCGTGTGCTTTTCACCAAAGACCTCAAGGGTGATGGAGGCGAGGCCGACAAAGGATTCGTGAGTACCCTTGCGCACGCCATGATGACCGCCGCCCGCCATGCCGACACCGGCCTCGCCGGCTCGGGCGAACTCGACCGCTACCCCTACCCGGAGGCCTCCGGGTCCGACCGGGTCGGACCGCCCCACTGGGACGGGGGCGACGTCGAGCTGAGCCGCGTCGGCCGCCGGGCTGCGGGCAGCCGCGGGCGCGGTCTGCACGGCCAACTCGTCCAGCAGCTCGGCCAGATGATCGTCTCGGGCGACCTCGGCGCGGACCGGCCCCTGGTCCCGGAGGAGATCGGCCAGCGCTTCGAGGTCTCCCGTACGGTCGTCCGTGAATCCCTGCGGGTCCTGGAGGCCAAGGGCCTCGTCAGCGCCCGTCCCAACGTGGGCACCCGCGTCCGGCCCGTCGCCGACTGGAACCTGCTCGACCCCGACATCATCGAATGGCGCGCCTTCGGACCCCAGCGCGACGACCAGCGCCGCGAGCTCAACGAGCTCCGCTGGACCATCGAGCCGCTGGCTGCCCGCCTCGCGGCCGGCCACGGCCGCCCGGACGTCCAGCAGCGCCTCGCCGACATGGTCGAGATCATGGGGCATGCCCTCGGGCAGGGCGATGCGATCACCTTCGCGCGCGCCGACAACGAGTTCCACGCACTGCTGATCCAGGTCGCCGGCAACCGCATGCTGGAGCACCTGTCGGGCATCGTCTCCGCCGCCCTCCAGGTCTCCGGCAGCCCCGTCACCGCCTGCGACCGTCCCGGCGAGACCTGCGTCGCGCACCACGCGCGGATGGTCGAGGCGCTCGCGGCCGGTGACGCGACGGGTGCCGAGAACGCCATGCGTCAGCTCCTGATGGTGCATCCGGAGGTCGAGCGCGTGGTCCCCGCCCCGCGCGAGCACTGAGGCGCCGACGCGCGGGGGCGTGGGGGTGCACACCGGTCGCCGGGCCCGTTTCGGATCCGGCGACTCCGGCGTGCGGGGGCCTTCCCGGGGCCTCCGGAGGCGCGCGTACGGCCACGGGACGGGCACGGACGGGAACCGGATGTGATTCGGGCCACGAAGATTGGGCGTAACGCTCCGCGACGTCACGCGATGACGTAAGAGGTGATGGCCGACGGAGGGAAGACAGCAGCCCTTGGGGGTGCTGTGCAGCTCCCCGGCCCCTGCCCGCGCCCCCGGCCCATCCCCAGTCGGTGGTCGTCGGCTCCGGTCCAGCACCAGGCCGGGGTCGGAAGCCGTTCCCATCGTTCCGAGAGGTTGTTCGTGTCGGCCAGCACATCCCGTACGCTCCCGCCGGAGATCGCCGATTCCGAGTCTGTGATGGCGCTCATCGAGCGGGGCAAGGCCGAGGGGCAGATCGCCGGCGATGACGTGCGTCGGGCCTTCGAGGCTGACCAGATTCCTGCGACCCAGTGGAAGAATGTTCTGCGCAGCCTCAACCAGATCCTTGAGGAAGAGGGTGTGACACTGATGGTCAGTGCCGCGGAGTCGCCCAAGCGCACCCCCCGCAAGAGCGTCGCGGCGAAGAGCCCCGCCAAGCGGACGGCGACCAAGACCGTCGCGGCGAAGACGGCGGCCCCTCCGGCCGCGGCCGGCATCGTCGCGAACACCGGAACGGCGGAGCCGGACACCACCGACGCCCTGGCCGAAGAGACCGTGGCCGAACCCGTCGCGAAGAAGACCGCCGCCCGGAAGTCGGCCGCGAAGAAGGCCGCTCCCGCGAAGAAGACCGCGGCGAAGAAGACCACGGCGAAGAAGACCGCCGCCAAGAAGGACGCGGACGAGGACGGCGAGGAGACCGCGGACGAGGGCCCCGACGCCCCGAAGGCCGAGGCCGAGGAGGAAGAGGAGGGCGGGGAGAACAAGGGCTTCGTCATCTCGGACGACGAGGACGACGCCCCTGCCCAGCAGGTCGTCGTGGCCGGCGCCACCGCCGACCCCGTCAAGGACTACCTCAAGCAGATCGGCAAGGTCCCGCTGCTCAACGCCGAGCAGGAGGTCGAGCTCGCCAAGCGCATCGAGGCGGGCCTGTTCGCCGAGGACAAGCTGGCCAACTCCGACAAGCTGGCGCCCAAGCTCAAGCGCGAGCTGGAGATCATCGCCGAGGACGGCCGGCGCGCCAAGAACCACCTGCTGGAGGCCAACCTCCGACTCGTGGTCTCCCTGGCCAAGCGCTACACCGGCCGCGGCATGCTCTTCCTGGACCTGATCCAGGAGGGCAACCTGGGTCTGATCCGCGCCGTGGAGAAGTTCGACTACACCAAGGGCTACAAGTTCTCCACGTACGCGACCTGGTGGATCCGGCAGGCGATCACCCGCGCCATGGCCGACCAGGCCCGCACCATCCGCATCCCCGTGCACATGGTCGAAGTGATCAACAAGCTCGCCCGCGTGCAGCGCCAGATGCTCCAGGACCTCGGCCGCGAGCCCACGCCGGAGGAGCTGGCCAAGGAACTCGACATGACCCCCGAGAAGGTCATCGAGGTCCAGAAGTACGGCCGCGAGCCGATCTCCCTGCACACCCCGCTCGGCGAGGACGGCGACAGCGAGTTCGGTGACCTCATCGAGGACTCCGAGGCGGTCGTCCCGGCCGACGCCGTCAGCTTCACGCTCCTGCAGGAGCAGCTGCACTCGGTCCTCGACACGCTGAGCGAGCGCGAGGCCGGCGTGGTCTCGATGCGGTTCGGCCTCACCGACGGCCAGCCCAAGACCCTCGACGAGATCGGCAAGGTCTACGGGGTCACCCGCGAGCGCATCCGCCAGATCGAGTCCAAGACCATGTCGAAGCTGCGCCACCCGTCCCGGTCCCAGGTCCTGCGCGACTACCTGGACTGACCGGAACGGCCGAAGGGCCCGAGACGGCCGGTCCGGGCCCGGTACGGGTGTGCCCCGGGCCGGCCGGACCGGACGGCCGAGCGGATCCGGAGCGGATCCGGACCGGTCCCGTACCGGATCTCCACCGGCCGGTGGCGCGGAGGCCGTGACGGTGGACGCGCGGGTGCGCCCGGCCACCGGGCGACCCACTCTGGGTGTAGTCATGCACACTCAGAGTCAGGAGGCCTCATGCGTCGTCCCTTTGCCCGTGCTCTGGCGGGCGCGCTGACCCTGGTGGCGGGAGCGGCCGTGCTGCCGCTGGCCCAGGCCCCCGGGGTGGCCGCGGACAGCGTGGTCATAGGCGGGAAGCCGGTGAACGTGGCCGACAGCCCGTGGGTCGTGGCCCTCGCCAGCCGTGACCGGTTCGGGGGTACCCGGGACGGGCAGTTCTGCGGGGGCGTCGTCGTCGCCCCGACCACGGTGGTGACCGCGGCCCACTGCCTGGGTCGGCAGGTGCTGGGCGGGACGGTCGAATCCGTCACCGACTTCCGCGTGATCACCGGACGTACGGAGCTGCGCGCCGACGAGGGCCGCGAGATCGCGGTACGCGCCGCCCGCGTGAACCCGGCCTACGACCCCGGGAGCAATGCCGGGGACCTGGCCGTGCTGGAACTGGCCGAGGCCCTTCCGGCGCAGTACGTGCTCCCCATGGCCGAGGACGGCCATCCCGCGTACGCCGCGGGCACCGACGCGGCCGTGTACGGCTGGGGCGACACGAGCGGCTTCGGGGACTACGCGTACGGGCTGCGGGCGGCCCAGGTCACCGTGCTGGCCGACGACGTCTGCCGGCGGGCGTACCCGGGGGACTCGGACGGCCAGTACCGGGCTGACTCCATGGTGTGCGCCGGGGACCGGGACGGTGGCAAGGACGCCTGCCAGGGGGACAGCGGGGGTCCGCTGGTGGCCCGGGGGCGGCTGATCGGGCTGGTGTCGTGGGGGCGGGGCTGCGGGCGCGCCGACAGTCCGGGCGTGTACACCCGGATCGCCCCGTTGGTCGGGTTCGTGAGCGGCGCCGAGAGGGCCGCGCGGCCCGGCGGGGCGTAGGAGGCCGCGCCGGGTGTCCGGAGGGGCTCCAGGTGGCCCGTACGGCCCTGCACGGGGCTGCGGGGCCGTACGGGCCGGCCCGTACACGCGGGAAGTGCCTCGGATATGAGGACGGGCGGCGTCCCTGGGTCTCAGAGATGCCGCCCGTCGACCGGCCTGGCCGGTCCTGGCTCGTCGGATGCGAGGTTAGGCCTTGTGTCAGCGGTCCTCGGTGTCGGCAGCATCAGCGGCCGGAGCGGACGTGAGCCGCTCGGTCTCATCCTGTATTTCCGCGGCGATCTTCTTGAGTTCCGGCTCGAACTTACGCCCGTGGTGGGCGCAGAAGAGCAGTTCACCACCGCTCAGGAGGACGACGCGCAGATATGCCTGGGCGCCGCAACGGTCGCATCGGTCAGCGGCCGTCAGCGGGGTCGCGGGTGTCAGAACAGTAGTCACGTCGCCTCTTCTCTAGCTCGACGAGCTGTCGTACCAGGGTCAACATCCAACCAGGCCGAAAACGTTCCCGCTCGCGGCTTTTCCTCGAAACTTCCTTCCGAAGCTGGCCGGCTGCTGCCGGTTGGCGGCGAAGGAGCCGTATTGCGTTGCTTTACGGTTTCGCGTTGTCAGTCGTTCGCTTGTAGCAGTTCCCGTCCTCCCCGGCGTGAGTGCCGGTTGTGCATGAGGACGTGCCCGAACCCTAAATGGTTCATGCCTGGAAGGGAACGTGATGTTTGCTTCACCCTCACGGGGGATCGAACACCCGTGCGGATCTGCACTAGGCTGAGGAAACGACGAGGGTGGCGTTGCATCGGCTCTACCAGGCCTCGGTACCCTCTGACCGGCAGCCGAGCCACCCCTGCGCCCGACCGGGCCAGAAAAGAAATTCAGCGAGGAGCGAACTGCGTGACCGCCGACACGTCCGTGCCTTCCAGCGCGCTGCTGTCCGGAGCAGACCGGGACGGTTCCAACTACACCGCGCGGCACCTGCTCGTCCTCGAAGGCCTTGAGGCCGTTCGCAAGCGCCCCGGCATGTATATCGGCTCCACCGACAGCCGAGGCCTGATGCACTGCCTCTGGGAGATCATCGACAATTCCGTCGACGAGGCCCTGGGCGGCTACTGCGACCACATCGAGGTGATCCTCCACGAGGACGCCTCGGTCGAGGTACGCGACAACGGCCGCGGCATCCCGGTGGACGTCGAGCCCAAGACCGGCCTCTCCGGGGTCGAGGTCGTCATGACCAAGCTGCACGCGGGCGGAAAGTTCGGCGGCGGCTCGTACGCCGCCTCCGGCGGTCTGCACGGCGTCGGCGCTTCCGTGGTCAACGCCCTCTCGGCCCGCCTCGACGTCGAGGTCGACCGGGGCAGCTCCACCCACGCCGTCAGCTTCCGCCGCGGCGTCCCCGGGTTCTTCACCGAGCAGGGCCCCGACAGCCCCTTCGACCCGGCCGGCGGCCTGCGCAAGGTCAAGCGCATCCCCAAGGGCCGCACCGGCACCCGGGTCCGCTACTGGGCGGACCGGCAGATCTTCCTGAAGGACGCCCGCCTCGGCCTGGATACGCTGTACCAGCGCGCCCGCCAGACGGCCTTCCTCGTCCCCGGCCTGACCATCGTGGTCCGCGACGAGCGGGCCATCGACGGCGCCGGCAAGACCGAGGAGACGTTCCGCTTCGACGGGGGCATCAGCGAGTTCTGCGAGTACCTCGCCCAGGACAAGGCCGTCTGCGACGTGCTGCGCCTGACCGGCACGGGCACCTTCAAGGAGACCGTCCCCGTCCTCGACGACCGCGGCCACATGACCCCCACCGAGGTCACCCGCGAACTGGCCGTGGACATCGCCCTGCGCTGGGGCACGGGGTACGAGACCAACCTCAAGTCCTTCGTGAACATCATCGCCACCCCCAAGGGCGGTACCCACGTCTCCGGCTTCGAGCGCTCGGTCGCCAAGACCGTCAACGAGGTCCTGCGCTCGGCGAAGCTGCTGCGCGTCGCCGAGGACGACGTGGTCAAGGACGACGCGATGGAGGGCCTGACGGCCGTCGTCACCGTGCGCCTCGCCGAGCCGCAGTTCGAGGGCCAGACCAAGGAGGTCCTCGGCACCTCCGCCGCGACGCGCATCGTCGCCGCCGTCGTCGCCAAGGAGCTCAAGGCCTTCCTGACCTCCACCAAGCGCGACGACAAGCAGCAGGCCCGCGCCGTGATGGAGAAGATCGTCGCGGCCGCGCGGACCCGTATCGCGGCCCGCCAGCACAAGGAGGCGCAGCGCCGCAAGACCGCGCTGGAGTCCTCCTCGCTGCCCGCCAAGCTGGCCGACTGCCGCAGCGACGACGTGGACCGCAGCGAGCTCTTCATCGTCGAGGGGGACTCGGCCCTCGGTACGGCCAAGCTCGCCCGGAACTCCGAGTTCCAGGCCCTGCTGCCGATCCGCGGCAAGATCCTCAACGTCCAGAAGTCCTCGGTCTCGGACATGCTCAAGAACGCCGAGTGCGGAGCGATCATCCAGGTCATAGGGGCCGGCTCGGGCCGCACCTTCGACCTCGACGCCGCCCGCTACGGCAAGATCGTCCTGCTCGTCGACGCCGATGTGGACGGCGCGCACATCCGCTGCCTGCTGCTGACGCTCTTCCAGCGGTACATGCGGCCCATGGTCGAGGCGGGCCGGGTCTTCGCGGCCGTCCCGCCGCTGCACCGCATCGAGCTGGTCCAGCCCAAGCGGGGCCAGGACAAGTACGTGTACACGTACTCGGACAACGAGCTGCGCCAGACCCTGCTGGAGTACCAGCGCAAGAACATCCGGTACAAGGACGCCATCCAGCGCTACAAGGGCCTCGGCGAGATGGATGCGGACCAGCTCGCGGAGACCACCATGGATCCCCGCTTCCGCACCCTGCGCCGGATCAACATCGGCGATCTGGACTCCGCCGAGCAGGTCTTCGACCTGCTCATGGGCAACGAGGTGGCCCCGCGCAAGGAGTTCATCACCAGCTCGGCGGCCACCCTGGACCGCTCGCGCATCGACGCCTGACCGGACGCGGTTCCGGCACACCGGCGCTCTTCACCCCCCATCACCTGAAGGAGTGAAGAGCGCCGGACATCAGTCCTGAAAACGACCATCGAGCACATCCTTGTGGGCACGCGGCCAATGCGGCGGCGGACAAGGAGAGTTCGGTGGACAAGCACGACGGTCGCGATGCCGGAACGATCCGGCTGGACGACCCCTGGTACGACGCGCTGGCCGTGGGCTGGGGCGAGGGCGGGGAGACGGTCCCGCCCCGCCCGGCCGCCGGTGGCCGGACCGCGTCCGGCGCATCCGACATCTACCTCGAAGTCCAGCGGAGCGCCGCCTTCCAGGAGGTCCGCGGCCGCTACCGCAGGTTCGTCGTCCCCGCGACCGCCGGGTTCTTCCTCTGGTACGTCGCCTACGTGGTCGCCGCCACCACGGCGCCCGGGCTGATGGCCCGCCCCGTCTTCGGCCCGGTGAACGTGGCCCTGCTCGCGGGTCTCGGGCAGTTCCTGAGCACCTTCCTGCTGACCTGGGCCTACGCCCGCCACGCCCGCCTCAGGCGGGACCGGGCCGCACTCGACCTGCGCTGGACGGTCTTCGAGCAGGAACGCGACCAGGAGCGGACCGGGGCCCGGGGGGAGGGCCGGTGAACAGCGAGCACCAGACCCTCGCGCTGATCCTTTTCAGCCTCTTCATCGCCGTCACGCTCGGCATCACCACCTGGGTCAGCCGCAACCGGCACGGCTCGGCCGAGGAGTTCTACGCGGGCGGGCGACTCTTCTCCCCCATGGAGAACGGTTTCGCCATCGCAGGCGACTACATGTCCGCCGCCTCCTTCCTCGGGATCTCCGGCTTGATCGCCCTGTTCGGCTACGACGGCCTGCTGTACTCCGTCGGCTTCCTCGTGGCCTGGCTCCTGGTCCTCTTCCTCGTCGCCGAGCTGGTACGCAACTGCGGCCGCTTCACCCTCGCCGACGTGGTCGCCGCCCGGATGAGCGAGCGGCCCGTACGGATCGCCGCGGGGATCTCCTCCGTCGTGGTCTCGGTGCTCTACCTGGTCGCGCAGATGGTCGGGGCGGGCAGCCTGGTGGGCCTGCTGCTCGGCGGCTCGGGCGCCGCGGCGCGGACGCTCACCGTGATCGGCGTGGGCGCCCTGATGGTGGTCTACGTGTCCTTCGGCGGGATGCGGGCCACCACCTGGATCCAGATCGTGAAGGCCGTCCTCCTGATGGGCGGGGCGATCACCCTGACCGTGCTGGTCCTGCTGCGCTTCCACGGGGACGTCGGTCGGCTGCTCACCAGCGCCGCCGATCGCAGCGGGTACGGCGCGCGCTTCCTGGGCCCAGGCCTCCGGTACGGGGGCGACTGGACCGCCCGTGTCGACTTCATGAGCCTCGGGCTCGCCCTGGTCCTGGGCACGGCGGGGCTGCCGCACATCCTGTCCCGCTTCTACACCGTGCCCACGGCGCGGGCGGCCCGCCGGTCCGTCGTCTGGGCGATCGCGCTGATCGGCGGCTTCTACCTGATGACCATCGTGCTGGGCTTCGGGGCCGCGGCGCTGCTCGGGCCGGATCAGGTACGGGCCTCCAACGCCTCCGGGAACACGGCCGTACCGCTGCTGGCGGCCTTCCTCGGCGGGGGCGCGGAGTCCACCGGGGGCGCGGTGCTGTTCGCGTTCGTGGCCGCCATCGCCTTCGCGACCATCCTCGCCGTGGTCGCCGGGATCACCCTCGCCTCGTCCGCCTCCGTCGCGCACGACCTCTACGCCTCCCTCAAGCGGCGGCACGCCCGGCAGCGCAGCGAGGTCGCCGTGGCGCGCGTCGCGGCCGCGGGGATCGGGGCGGTGGCGATCGGCCTTGGGCTGGTCGCCCAGGACCTGAACGTCGCCTTCCTGGTGGGGCTGGCCTTCGCGGTGGCGGCCTCCGCGAACCTGCCCGTGCTGCTGTACTCGCTGTTCTGGCGGGGGTTCACCACGCGGGGGGCGGTCTGGTCGGTGTACGGGGGGCTGGTCCCGGCGGTGCTGCTGGTCGTCCTGTCGCCCGTGGTCTCGGGGAGCCCCGAATCGCTGTTCCCCGGTGTGGACTTCCAGTACTTCCCGCTGCAGAACCCGGGGATCGTCTCCATCCCGCTCGGGTTCCTCGCGGGCTGGCTGGGGACGGTCACCTCGGGTGAGGAGCCGGACGAGCGAAGGTACGCGGAGACGGAGGTCCGCTCCCTGACGGGGGCCGGCGCCGTGTGAGTCCTCAGGGGCCCGCCGAGGGGACCCACGCGTAGCGGTGCTCCGGGCGGCCCGTCTCGCCGTAGCGCAGGGCCAGGGTGACGCGGCCGGCGCGGTCCAGGAGCTTCAGGTAGCGCTGGGCGGTCTGGCGGCTGATGCCGGCGCGGTCGGCGACCTGCTGGGTGGACAGGGGGCCTTCGGCGGTGCGCAGGACCTGGCGCACCAGCTCGGCGGTGGTGGGGGAGTGGCCCTTGGGGAGCTCGTTCGGGGTGCCCGCCGCGGCCAGGGCGCCGAAGATCCGGTCCACCTCGGCCTGCTCGGCCTCGCCGCCGCCGGAGAGGGAGCGGCGCAGCGCGGCGTAGGCCTCCAGCCTGGCGCGCAGTCCGGTGAAGGTGAACGGCTTGACCAGGTACTGGAGGGCGCCGAGCCGCATGGCCGCCTGGACGGTGGCCAGGTCCCGGGCGGCCGTGACCATGATCACGTCGGTGTGGTGGCCCAGCTGGCGCATGCGGCGCACCAGGTCGAGGCCGTTCTCGTCCGGCAGGTAGTGGTCCAGGAGGACGAGGTCCACGGGCCGGGTGGTGAGGAACTCCAGGGCCTCGGCCGCCGAGTGGGCCCGGCCGGCCACACGGAACCCGGGAACCTTGGCCACGTACGCCTCGTTGATCCGGGCGACGCGCACGTCGTCGTCGACGACCAGTACGGCCAGCTCACCGCTAGGGGTCCCGTTCACCGCAGGGCCTCCGGGAGCACGACGGAGAACTCCGCCCCTCCGTCCGAGGCTTCCCCGGCCCGCGCGCTGCCGCCCTGCCGCTCCGCGAGGCGGCGTACGAGGGCGAGTCCGAGGCCGCGTTCGCGGTGGGCCTCGGGCTGCTTGGTCGACCAGCCCTCGGTGAAGATCTCCTCGTGGCGCCCGGCGGGGACGCCCGGGCCGCTGTCGCGCACCCGCAGCACGGCGGTGCGGCCCGCGGCGTGGAGGCCGCCCCCCACCACGGGCGCGGCCGAGCCCGCCGTCGCGTCCAGGGCGTTGTCCACCAGATTGCCGAGGATCGTGACGAGGCCTCCCGGGTCCACCAGGCGGTCGGGGAGGAAGGCGGTCGGAGCCAGCCGCAGCGAGGCGCCCCGTTCCGCGGCGACGGTGGCCTTGCCGACCAGCAGGGCGGCCAGCAGGGGGTCGTGGACCTTCTCGGTGACCTGCTCGGCGGTGCTGCGGTGCACCCCCGCGACCTCGTTCACGAAGGCGACGGCCTCCTCGTGCAGTCCCAGTTCGAGCAGGCCGAGGAGGGTGTGGAGGCGGTTGGCGTGCTCGTGGTCCTGGGCGCGCAGGGCATCGATCAGGCCCTTCGTGGAGTCCAGCTCGCGGCTCAGGTGCTCCACCTCGGTACGGTCGCGCAGGGTGGCGACCGCGCCGCCGTCGGCGGTCGGCATCCGGTTGGCGACCAGGACCCGCGGGCCCTGGACGGTGAGCAGGTCGCGTCCGCTGACGCGGCCGGCGAGGACGTCGCTGGTGCGGCCCGGGCCGAGGAGCTCGTCGAGCGGGCGCCCGGCGAGGGTGCGGGCCGCGTCCGGGGAGAGCCCCAGCAGCCGGGCGGCCTCGTCATTGACGAGCCGTACGCGGTCGTCGCCGTCGAGTGCGATCACGCCCTCGCGGATGGAGTGCAGCATGGCCTCGCGTTCCGCGAGGAGAGCGGCGATGTCGGAGAACGCGAGGTCGCGGGTCTGCCGCTGGATCCGGCGGGACAGCAGGTAGGCGGCGAGCGCACCGGCGGCCAGGGCTCCGCCGGCGTAGGCGAGCAGTCCGGGGATGGCGCCGAGGAGCCGGTCGCGCACGCTGTCGTAGGGGATGCCGACGGAGACGGCGCCGACGATCTCTCCGTCGGCGGCGACCAGGGGGACCTTGCCGCGGGCCGAGCGGCCGAGGGTGCCCTCGTCGATCTCCATGACGTCGTGTCCGGCCAGGGCGTCGCCGGGGTCGGTGGAGACGGGCAGCCCGATGCGGTCGGGGCTGGGGTGGGAGCGGCGGATGCCCTTCAGGTCCATGACGACCACGTACTCGGCTCCGGTGGCGCTGCGGATCCGCTCCGCCGCCGCCTGTACGGGGGTGTCCGGGGACGTTCCCGACCTCAGGAGGTCGGAGGCCAGGGACGGGTCCGCCGCCGCGCTCTGGGCGATGGCCAGCGCGCGGCGCATGGCCTGGTCGTCCAGCTGGGCGCTGAGCGGGGCGAGGAAGAGCCCGGTGGCCAGCACGAGGACCCCGGCGGCGATGGCCAGCTGGGTGAGCAGGATCTGCGAGACGGCCCGTCGGGGCAGCCCGAGGCGTCGGGCACTCGCGGGAAGGAACCGCATGACCAGTAACCGTAGGTCGGTGACGGCGTAAGCGGAATGCCTGGGTCTCCCTGTGCGGGTGGCGGCGGGTACGGGGGCCGTCAGGCGCGGGCCCGCTCCCGCGGTTCGCCGCGGCCCCCGCCACCCGTCACGGCAGTGGCCTGGGCGGCCGGGGGCCGTCGTAATGGCCGCTCGGCCGCATGCGCAGGGGCCGTTCCTGGTACTCCTCCAGCGCGTGTGCGATCCAGCCCGCCGTCCGGGCCACCGCGAACACCGTTTCCCCCGCCTCGGCGGGCATGGCGCAGGACACCGTCAGCACCGCGAGGGCCAGGTCCACGTTCGGGTGCAGTCCGTGCCGGGCCATCACGGCGGCCACGTCCCGGGCCGCGCCCAGCGCGGGACCGGCCTGGGGGAGTCCCTCCAGCCGGCCGAACAGGGCCCGCGCCCGCGGATCCTCCCCCCGGTACAGGCGGTGGCCGAGGCCGGGTACCCGCCGCCCGGCGCGCAGGTACTCCGCCACCACGGGCGCGGCGCCGCCCCGTTCCAGGACCTCCGTCAGCATGCGGTGCGCGAGCCGCCCGGCCGCTCCGTGCAGGGGGCCCTCCAGTGCGCCCAGCCCGGCCGAGACCACCGCGTAGGGATGGGCCCGCGCCGAGGCGGCCACCCGCACCGCGAGCGTGGAGGCGGCCAGGTCGTGGTCGACCAGCAGCGCCAGCGCCAGGTCCAGCACGTCCAGGGCCGCCGGGTCGGGGTCCACTGCCGTCAGCCGGGACCACAGTTCCCAGGCGAGCCGCCCGTCCCCGACGCGGGCCGGGGCGGCTTCCGGCAGGGCGCCGACCAGCGTCGGCACCAGGCTGCGCGCCGAACCGAGCACGGCCTCCCCGGACAGGTCGAAGCGCAGCGGGTCCGCCACCGCCGCCGCCGTGACGGCGACCCGCAGCCGGTCCAGGGGGCCGCTGTGCTCCGGCAGGGCCGCCACCGCCCGCCGGGCCGCGGCGAGCGCCTCCGGGGGAGCGGCGAACCGGGCCCCGTGCGGCAGGCTCCCCGTCCACAGCCACTCGGCGACCTCCTCGTAGGCGTACCGCGAGGCCAGCTCGACGGCGTCCACGCCCCGGAAGAAGTACCGGTCGGCCTCGATGAGGGTGAGCGAGGTGCGGACGGAGAGTTCCCCGGGCGGGCCCGCCGCCTCACGGCGGCTCCGCCGGGCCAGCGCCTCCACCTCGCGCGCGTCGAAGCTGCTGCCACGGCCCACCGGATCGCGGCGGCTGCCGAGCTGGCCGCGGCTGACGTAGGCGTACACGGTGGCCGGCTTCACCCCCAGGAGGCGGGCGGCCTCCTGGGTCGTGAGCCGCCGCGTCCCCTCGGCGCCGGGAGGGTCGTCGGGTGCACGATCAGACATGACACACAGCCTACATACATGGATTTAATCAACATTGACAAGGATCCAGTCAAGGATGGATGGTCGATTCATGAACACCACCTTCGAAGTACCCCGCGGTCTCGCGGGAGTCGTGGTCACCGAGACCCAGCTCGGTGACGTCCGGGGCCTGGAAGGCTTCTACCACTACCGCCAGTACTCGGCCGTCGAGCTCGCCGAGAGCCGCACCTTCGAGGACGTCTGGCACCTGATGTTCCGCGGCGCGCTGCCCGCCGACCGCTCCGGGCGGGACGCCTTCGCCGCCGAGATCGCACCGCTGCGCCACCTGCCCGCCGACGTCCGGGACGCCCTGCCTGCCCTCGCCCGCGCCACCGCCGCCTCCGGGCCGCTCGCCGGGCTGCGCACCGCCCTCTCGCTGCTCGGCGCCACCGCCGGATTCCGCCCGGTCTACGACCTCACCCCCGAGGCCCGCGCCGCCGACGCGCTCGCCGCCTGCGCCGCCGTCCCGACGCTGCTCACGGCCCTGCACCGGCTGGGCCGCGGCCTGGAGCCCGTGGAGCCGCGCGACGACCTCCCGTACGCCGCCAACCACCTCTGGATGCTCACCGGCGAGGAGCCCGACCCGGTCCGGGCACGCGCCGTCGAGCGGTACCTCGTCTCCACGGTCGACCACGGCTTCAACGCCTCCACCTTCACCGCCCGCGTGATCGCCTCCACCGGCGCGGACGTCGCGGCCTGCCTGACCGGTGCGATCGGCGCGCTCTCCGGACCCCTCCACGGGGGCGCGCCCAGCCGGGCCCTGGACACCCTCGACGCCATCGGCACGGTGGAACGGATCGGGCCGTGGATCCGGGAACGGGTGCTCGCCGGGGACCGGATCATGGGCTTCGGGCACCCCGTCTACCGCACCGAGGACCCGCGCTCCCGGATGCTGCGGGGGATCGCCCGGGACTTCGGCGGGCCGCTCGTGGACTTCGCCGTGGAGGTCGAGCGGCAGGTGGAGGAGATCCTCGCCGAACTCAAGCCGGGCCGCGAGCTGCACACCAACGTGGAGTTCTACGCGGGCGTGGTCATGGAGCTGTGCGGGCTGCCGCGCGAGATGTTCACCCCCACCTTCTGCGCGGCCCGGGTGGTCGGCTGGAGCGCGAACATCCTCGAACAGGCCGCCGACCCGAAGATCATCCGGCCGGCCGCGCGCTACGCCGGCCCGACCCCGCCCCGGCCGGTCCCCCCGCTGGGCTGACTACGATCGTCCGGGTGAACAGCAGGCAGCCCGCTCCCCCCGCCCGGACCGTTCCGGTCGTCGTCCTCTCCGGATTCCTAGGTTCCGGCAAGACCACCGTGCTCAACCACCTGCTCGCCCACCGCGCGGGGACCCGGATCGGGGTCGTCGTCAACGACTTCGGGTCGATCGAGATCGACGCGATGTCCGTGGCCGGACAGGTCGGCGACTCGATGGTCTCGCTCGGCGGCGGTTGCCTGTGCTGCGCGGTCGACGGCAGCGAACTGGACGCGTACCTGGACAAGCTCGCCGCACCCGTCCACCGGATCGACGTGATCGTCATCGAGGCCAGCGGACTCGCCGAGCCGCAGGAGATGGTCCGGATGCTCGTGGCCAACGAGAATCCGTCCGTCCGCTACGGCGGCCTGGTGCAGGTCGTCGACGCGGCCGAGTTCGACGCGACCCGGGCCGCGCACCCCGAGACCGACCGTCACCTGGCCGTCGCCGACCTCGTGGTGCTGAACAAGACCGACCGCGTGGACGCCGCCGAACGGGCCCGCGTCGAGGGCGAACTCGCCGCGCTCTGCGCCCCGGGCATCCCCGTGGTCGGTGCCGAACACGGGCGGATCGACCCGGAACTGCTCTTCGACCGCCGGCCCTGGTCGCGGACCCGGGGGCAGCTGTCCTTCGAGGACCTGCTCGTGGAGGCCGCGGAACACGGGCACACCGACGGGCAGGACCACGACGGGCACCTGCACGCGGCCTACGAGGCGGTCGAGTTCACCTCACACGAGGCGCTCTCCCCGCGCCGCCTCATCGACTTCCTCGACCGCCGCCCGGCCGGCCTCTACCGGATCAAGGGCTTCGTCTGGTTCGGCGTCCCCGGCCACCAGGAGCGCTACGAGGTCCACTCGGTCGGCCGCTTCCTGCGCTTCGCCCCCGGTCCCTGGGGGCGGGGGGAGCCGCGCAGGACGCAGCTGGTCCTGATCGGCTCCGCCCTCGACGGCCCCGGGCTGCTGCACGAACTGGCCGGCTGCGAAGAGGAGGACCCGCGGAACACGCCGCCCGAGAGCATGTGGGGCGTGCTGCGCTACGTGGACCGGGCGGACCGTACCGGGGAGGAGACCGACGGGCTCGCCGGGCCGGACGGGGGCGCCGGCCCCGGCGAGTGAGCCCGCCCGACGGCCGGGGCGGTCCGCGCCCTTACGCCCGCCGGATGTTGCTGGGACGCTGGGGGGATGGGCGCGGACGGGGAACACCGGCGGCTCGCGGGCCGGGCGGGGACATGGACCGGGATCTGGGCGGGCGCGTGGGCGGTGGCCCTCACCGGCGTCTTCACCGGGCTGGCACGGCTGTTCATGCTGTGGGACCTGCACACCAGGGCCGACTCCGGCCTGTCGCGCCTCCAGGGACTGGCCTGGATGTACCTCGCGCTGGCCGCGATCGTCGGCTTCGGCCTCCTCGCGGCCTCCCCGGGGCTGAGCCCGCGCGGGGTCCGGACGGCCGGGGTCGCCGCCGGGGTCCTCTACGTCGGGACGGTCACGCTGGCGTACGGCTGGTCGGCGCGGGCCGCCGACGAGATCCTGCGCGACCGGGGGGTGGCGTACCCGGCCGCGGTCACCGCCGCCTGGACCCGCGGGAACCCCGACACGGGGGAGGTGTACCTGGCGGACGTGCGGCTGGAGGACGGCCGGACCCTCACCCTCGCCGCGTCGCCGAGCTTCTTCCGCGGGGCCGAGTGGGCCCGGGAACACCCGGTGGGCGCCGCGTCGCAGGTGACCCTGGACCCGGAGGGCGTGGCCCAGCCGCGGTTCGGGCCGCCGCCGACGGGCGCCGCCGTGGGCTGGCCGGCCGCCGGGGCCGGGACGGTGGCCGCGGCCTCCCTGGCGGCGGCCCTCCCCCTGGGCGCCCGTACCGCGGCCCGCCGCGCCCCGCGGGCCGCGGGACCGGAGCCCCGGGACGCGGTTCCCCACGGCCGTGGCCACCGGGGCGTACCGGGCCCCGGCGGGGCCTGACGTCCGCACCGGGCGACGGTGCCGGTCAGGCCACCTCGACCCCGTACTCCCGCAACAGGTCCTCCAGGCCACCGCGGTAGCCCTTGCCGCCGATCACGAACTTCCAGTCGCCGTTCGGGCGGCGCCGGAAGGAGCCGAGGACCAGGGCCGTCTCGCCCGCCCTGCCGTCAGAGACCTCCAGCTGGTCGATCTCCCCTCCGGCCGCGTCCAGCAGCCGGATCCGGGCGTCGGTGAACCCCGCGAGGTCAGCGTCCGGATCGGCCTCCGGGTCGATGGCGGCGACCAGGACCAGGCGGTCGGCACGCTGCGGCAGGGCGTCGAAGCCGACCTCCACGGCGGCCTTGTCGGGCGCCGTGTGCGGACGGGAACGCACCGAACCGTCCGGGGTCCGCGGGTTGTTGAAGAACACGAAGTGGTCCTCGCTCAGCACCCGGTCGCCCTCGCAGACCAGCGCGCACACGTCGAGCGCGACCCGGCCGGACCAGTACATCCCCAGCACGTTGCGGTCGGCCGCCACGGGCGGCGGTTCCAGGGGCAGGGCCGGGACGGTGTCGGCGGCCGGATCCGCCCCCCGCGCAGCCGCCCCCGCGTCCCGCCGCGTTCCCCGCGGAGCCGGTACGGCGGCCTCCCGGGTGCTCCCGCCCAGCCGCCCCCGCAGTCCGTACCGGTGCAGCAGCTCGACCAGTTCGGCCCCGGGAACCAACTCCAGCGGCTTGCCGTTGGCAAAGGTGTACGACCCGGGCCCGAAGGACGCGGTGGTGACCAGCACCCCCTTGTTCGCCCCCTTGTCCTGGACCGTGCCGTACAGATCACGCACGGCCGTCGGAGGCACCGTGTTCCGGTAGCGCTTGACCTGCACCACGATCCGCCCGCCCCGGATAGGGGCCGGGTCCAGCGCCTCGACGTCCACACCGCCGTCGCCCGACCGCTGCGTGGTCACCGCCTCCATGCCCATCGCCCGAAACAGCTCCGCCACCAGGTTCTCGAAGGCGATCGGGTCCATTACGAAGAGGTCGGGTTCCTCCCCGCCGTCCGCGTGCCCGCCGTGGCTGACGACCCCGCCGGCGCCGCCGACCTCGCCCGGCCTGCGGCTCGCCCGTACGGCCGTCAGCTGGTCCGGCCGCGCCGACAACTGCCCGCGCAGGCCGTCCGTCAGACAGTCCACCGCGCTCACCTGCTCCAGCCGCAGTCCGGAGAAGGCGGAGTGCGGGGCCTGCACGGTCGTCAGGACGAGCTGTGCCTCCCGGCCGGTCACCGGATCGTGGTCGTCCACGAACCCGTTGACGACCACCGACTCCAGCGCCCCGAACTCGTCCGCCGCGTACACCTCGCGCAGCACCAGCAACACGCACTGGGCCAGCAGGTCCCGGTACAGCGCCCGGCGCTGCGTCGCCGGCCGGGCGGTCTCCTTGTCCTGGTCCGTGCCCGCCACGTACCGCACGGACTTCGTCTCCGGCACGGCCTCGTACCGGGGCAGCTCCCAGTCCAGCACGAGCTGCCGCGCCGCCGGGTCGTACGCCGCCGAGACCTGGCGGGGCAGCTCCTCGGGCCAGGCCGTGGAGGCGTACAGCGCCGCCGAGAAGTACTCCACCGCCGCCTCGGGATCACCCGCGCGCAGCGCGTCGGCCAGTTCGGTGAGACCGCCGTTGTGGCGGCGGATCCCGGCGAGCTGCTCCGCCGCCCACCGGTCGTACTGCTGCCGGTACGCGGCCAGCTGCCGCAGCCGCTCCTGCTCCGCGGCGTGCGCGGCCTGCCACGCCTGCGTGTACCGGTCGTGGGCCTCCCGCTCGGCCTGGGCGCGACGCCCCGAGCCGAGGGTCCAGCCGCTGCTCTGCTGCTGGAACTGGTGCAGCTGGGGCATCGGCACCGGGTGGGCGAGGGTGCCGGGGTTGAAGGCTTCGAGCCGCTCGTCGCGGACCAGGGAGGCCATCCGGAACGCCGGTGCCCGGCAGCCGGCGGCCAGCAGCCCCTGCAGGGCGGCGACCTCGGCTTCGAGCTGCTCGGTGCGCCGCCGGGCCTCGGCCTCGCGGTGCTGTTTGTAGGCGGCCTGCTGCTCACGCCGGTCCCGGGCGACGTCCCGCTCGTAGGCCCGCTGCCGGCGCTCGGCCTCGCGCTGCTGGATCAACTGCGTCCGCTGCTGCTGCCGCTGGGCCTCCGCCCAGACCCCGATCAATCCGCTCGACCGACGACTCATCGGCTCTGTTCTCCCCCCACCCGCGTGTACGGGGAAAACAGTAGTCGGGTCGTGGGGGGGGGGGGGGGGGGGGGGGGGGGGGGCCGGGCCCCCCCCCCCCCCCCCCCCCCCCCCCGCACCCGCCGCTACAGCGCGCCGCCCGCCAGTGCCCGGACATCGGCCGGCAGTGCGGTGCCCGAGCCGTCGCGGCGCGGGTCCACCGCCGGCAGTGCGGCCGGAGTGCCGTTCGCCGAGGCGGCGCGGACCGGGGCGTTGCCGGCCCAGGCCAGCACCAGCAGGTCCTCGCCCTTCAGGAACCGCTGGCAGCGCACACCACCGGTGGCGCGCCCCTTGCGCGGGTACTGGTCGAACGGGGTGAGCTTGCCGGAGCGCACCGAGTCGTCCAGGGTGGCGTGCGATCCCGCCACGCTGAACACCACGGCGTCCCGCGCCGGGTCCACCGCCGAGAAGTGGATCACCTTGGCGTTCTCGGAGAGCTTGATGCCCGCCATGCCGCCCGCCGGGCGGCCCTGCGGGCGCACCTGGCCCGCCGGGTAGCGCAGCAGCTGGGCGTCGTCGGTGATGAAGACCAGGTCCTCCTCGCCGGTGCGCAGTTCGACCGCGCCGACGATCCGGTCGCCGTCCTTGAGGGTGATGACCTCCAGCTCGTCCTTGTTGGCCGGGTAGTCCGGCACGACCCGCTTGACCACGCCCTGCTCGGTGCCCAGGGCCAGACCCTGCGAGGACTCGTCCAGCGAGATCAGGCAGATCACCGTCTCGTCGGCCTCCAGCCCGGAGACGAACTCCGCGACCGGGGCACCGCCCGCCAGGTTCGGCGCGGCGTGGGTGTCCGGGAGCTGCGGCAGGTCGATCACCGACAGCCGCAGCAGGCGCCCGTAGGAGGTCACCACGCCCACGTCGGCCCGCGCGGTGGCGGCCACCTGCGAGACGATCAGGTCGTGCTTGGCGCGGGAGCCGCCCTCCTCCTCGGGCAGCGGCTCGGCGTTGGCCGTACGGGCCAGCAGACCGGTGGACGACAGCAGCACGCGGCAGGGGTCGTCGGCGACCTCCAGCGGGACCGCGGCGACCGCCGTGCCCGCCGACTCCAGCAGCACGGTGCGGCGCTCGGTGCCGAACTTCTTCGCGACGGCGGCGAGTTCGCTGGAGACCAGCTTGCGCAGCTCGCTGTCCGAGTCCAGGATCCCGGTCAGCTCGTCGATCTCGCCCGTCAGCCGGTCGCGCTCGGACTCCAGCTCGATCCGGTCGAAGCGGGTGAGGCGGCGCAGCGGGGTGTCGAGGATGTACTGGGTCTGGATCTCGCTCAGGGAGAAGCGCTCCATCAGGCGCTCCTTGGCCTGTGCGGAGTTGTCGCTGTCCCGGATGATCCGGATGACCTCGTCGATGTCGACCAGGGCCACCAGCAGGCCCTCGACCAGGTGCAGGCGGTCGCGCCGCTTGCCGCGGCGGAACTCGCTGCGGCGCCGCACGACCTCGAAGCGGTGGTCGAGGTAGACCTCCAGCAGTTCCTTGAGGCCCAGCGTCAGCGGCTGGCCGTCGACCAGCGCGACGTTGTTGATGCCGAAGGACTCCTCCATCGGCGTCAGCTTGTACAGCTGCTCCAGTACGGCCTCCGGGTGGAAGCCGTTCTTGATCTCGATGACCAGGCGCAGGCCGTGCGAGCGGTCGGTGAGGTCCTTGACGTCGGCGATGCCCTGGAGCTTCTTCGAGCCGACCAGGTCCTTGATCTTCGCGATGACCTTCTCGGGACCGACCGTGAAGGGCAGTTCGGTGACGACCAGGCCCTTGCGGCGCGGGGTCACGTCCTCCACGGCCACGGTGGCGCGGATCTTGAACGTGCCGCGACCGTTCTCGTAGGCGTCCTTGATCCCGGAGAGACCCACGATCCGTCCGCCCGTGGGCAGGTCGGGGCCCGGAACGAAGCGCATCAGCGCCTCCAGGTCGGCCTCCGGGTAGCGGATCAGGTGGCGGGCGGCCGCGATGACCTCGCCCAGGTTGTGCGGGGCCATGTTGGTGGCCATGCCGACGGCGATCCCGGAGGCGCCGTTGACCAGCAGGTTCGGGTAGGCGGCGGGGAGGGCGACGGGCTCGCGCTCCTGGCCGTCGTAGTTGGCGGTGAAGTCGACGGTGTCCTCGTCGATCGACTCCGTCATCAGCGACGTCGCGTCGGCCATCTTGCACTCGGTGTAACGCATCGCGGCCGGCGGGTCGTCGTTGCCGAGCGAGCCGAAGTTGCCGTGGCCGTCGACCAGCGGCAGCCGCATCGAGAAGGGCTGGGCCATGCGCACGAGGGCGTCGTAGATCGAGGCGTCACCGTGCGGGTGCAGCTTGCCCATGACCTCGCCGACGACACGGGCGCACTTGACGTACCCGCGGTCGGGGCGCAGGCCCATCTCGTTCATCTGGTAGACGATGCGCCGGTGCACCGGCTTCATGCCGTCCCGGGCGTCGGGCAGGGCCCGGGAGTAGATCACGGAATACGCGTACTCAAGGAAGGAGCCCTGCATCTCATCGACGACGTCGATGTCGAGGATCTTCTCCTCGAAGTCCTCCGGCGGCGGGGTCTTCGTGCTGCGGCGGGCCATCGCTGCGCGGCTCCTTAACCAAGGTTCGGGGTGTACGGGTGCCCGGACGGGTCCGTCCGGGCGGGTGTCGACGCGGACCATTGTGGCCCGAGGCACCGACAACGCCGACTCCGACCCCGGGGACACCCCGGACGGAGTCCGGGGGCGGGACCCGGGAACTTCTCCGGTGGCCGACGCGCTTGCATACAGTGGCAGGTCTGACAGAAATCTCTGCATCGCGATCGAAGGGACCACATGCCCATGGGTCACACGGCCACAGCTCAGGCCGGCTCCGGCGGCCTGACAGCGACCGAGCACCGGCTGGCCAACGGCCTGCGCGTGGTGCTGTCCGAGGACCACCTCACCCCGGTCGCCGCCGTCTGCCTCTGGTACGACGTCGGCTCGCGCCACGAAGTCAAGGGCCGGACCGGTCTGGCTCACCTCTTCGAGCACCTGATGTTCCAGGGCTCGGCGAGCGTGGCGGGCAACGGGCACTTCGAGCTGGTCCAGGGCGCCGGCGGCTCCCTGAACGGCACCACCAGCTTCGAGCGCACCAACTACTTCGAGACGATGCCGGCCCACCAGCTGGAGCTCGCCCTGTGGCTGGAGGCGGACCGCATGGGTTCGCTGCTGGCCGCCCTGGACGAGGAGTCCATGGAGAACCAGCGCGACGTCGTCAAGAACGAACGCCGCCAGCGCTACGACAACGTGCCGTACGGCACCGCCTTCGAGAAGCTGACCGCCCTCGCCTACCCCGAGGGCCACCCGTACCACCACACCCCGATCGGCTCGATGGCCGACCTGGACGCCGCGTCCCTGGAGGACGCGCGCAACTTCTTCCGTACGTACTACGCGCCCAACAACGCCGTCCTGTCGGTCGTGGGCGACATCGACCCCGAGACGACGCTCGCGTGGGTCGAGAAGTACTTCGGCACCATTCCGGCGCACGACGGCAAGCAGCCGCCGCGCGACGGCTCGCTCCCCGAGGTCATGGGCGGGCAGCTCCGTGAGGAGATCGTCGAGGAGGTCCCGGCCCGCGCGCTGATGGCCGCCTACCGGCTGCCGCACGACGGCACCCGCGAGTGCGACGCCGCCGACGTGGCGCTGACCGTACTGGGCGGCGGCGAGTCCTCCCGCCTGCACAACCGCCTGGTCCGCCGTGACCAGAGCGCCGTGGCGGCCGGTTTCGGCCTGCTGCGCCTGGCCGGCGCGCCCTCGCTGGGCTGGCTGGACGTCAAGACCTCCAGCGGCGTCGAGGTACCCGCCATCGAGGCGGCCGTCGACGAAGAGCTCGCGCGGTTCGCCGAGGAGGGCCCCACGGCCGAGGAGATGGAGCGCGCCCAGGCACAGCTGGAGCGGGAGTGGCTGGACCGGCTGAGCACCGTGGCCGGCCGGGCCGACGAACTGTGCCGCTTCGCAGTGCTGTTCGGCGACCCCCAGCTGGCGCTGACCGCCGTCCAGCGGGTCCTGGACATCACCGCCGAGGAAGTGCAGGCCGTGGCCGCGGCCCGGCTGCGCCCCGACAACCGCGCGGTGCTGGTCTACGAGCCGCTGCCCGGTTCCGACGAGTCCGACGAGAACGAGGGGGCGGAGCAGTGAGCGACACCGCAGCCGTCACGATGACCTTCCACCCGCGCCCGCAGGCCGGCGAGGCCAAGCCCTGGGCCTTCCCGGCCCCCGTGCGCGGCACCCTGGCCAACGGCCTGACCCTGCTGCGCTGCCACCGCCCGGGCCAGCAGGTCGTCGCGGTCGAGGTCAACCTCGCCGCCCCGCTGGACGCCGAGCCCGAGGGCCTCGACGGGGTGGCCACCATCATGGCCCGCGCCCTGTCGGAGGGCACCGACAAGCACTCCGCGGAGGAGTTCGCCGCCGAGCTGGAGCGCTGCGGCGCCACGCTCGACGCGCACGCCGACCACCCCGGCCTGCGGGTCTCGCTGGAGGTGCCCGCCTCCCGCCTGCACAAGGCCCTCGGCCTGCTCGCCGAGGCGCTGCGCGCACCCGCCTTCGCCGACAACGAGGTCGACCGCCTGGTGCGCAACCGGCTCGACGAGATCCCGCACGAGCTGGCCAACCCGCAGCGCCGTGCCGCCAAGCAGCTCTCCAAGGAGCTCTTTCCGGCCACCCTGCGCATGTCCCGCCCCCGCCAGGGCACCGAGGAGACCGTCGCGCGGATCGACTCCGCGGCCGTACGCGCCTTCTACGAGGCCCACGTGCGCCCCGCCACCGCCACCGCGGTGATCGTCGGCGACCTGACCGGCATCGACCTGGACGCCGTGCTGGCCGACACCCTGGGCACCTGGACGGGGAATTCCGCCGAGCCGCTGCCGGTTCCGCCCGTGACGGCCGACGACACCGGCCGCGTGGTCATCGTGGACCGGCCCGGAGCGGTCCAGACGCAGCTGCTGATCGGCCGGATCGGTCCCGACCGGCACGACATCGTCTGGGCGCCCCAGGTGCTCGGCACGTACTGCCTCGGCGGCACCCTCACCTCCCGCCTGGACAAGGTGCTGCGCGAGGAGAAGGGCTACACCTACGGGGTGCGGGCCTTCGGCCAGGTGCTGCGCTCCACCGCCGACGGCAAGGGCGCCTCGATGCTCGCCATCAGCGGGTCGGTGGACACCCCCAACACCGGCCCGGCGCTGGAGGACCTCTGGAAGGTGCTGCGCACGCTGGCCGCGGAGGGCCTGACCGACGCCGAACGCGACGTGGCCGTGCAGAACCTGGTGGGCGTGGCCCCGTTGAAGTTCGAGACGGCGGCGTCCGTCGCGGGCACCCTCGCCGACCAGGTGGAGCAGGAGCTGCCGGACGACTACCAGGCGCGGTTGTACGCCCGGCTGGCCGAAACCGGTACGGCGGAGGCCACTTCGGCGGTCGTGAGCGCGTTCCCGGTGGACCGGCTCGTCACGGTCCTGGTGGGCGATGCCGCGCAGATCGAGGAGCCCGTGCGGGCGCTCGGCATCGGTGAGGTCACCGTCGTCACCAACTGACTTCCGTGGCATCGGTGTTCGGGCTTCGGGGCCGCTCTGGCACCGGGGTGTGACAGGGGCCCCGGCGGTGACACCGTCGGGGCCCCTTTTGTCTGCTTTGCAGCCGTGGTTGCGGTTATGCGGTGTGGCGTACGCAACAAAAGCGCTCGTCTGTTTGGCGATCGACTGATGATCCGCCTAGCGTCGCCCTTGCTGTCCGTCAGTTGTGCGCGCCGCACCCGCGGCACCGGGCAGCGATCGCCGAGTCCCCGTCAGGCGCGAGCCTGGGGAGCCGGGGACCCACATGTGTCCCTGGGGTGAATCGGACCACCTCGCAAGAGGGGCCCGTAGGAGACCTTCCTGCTCCGAACCCGTCAGCTAACCCGGTAGGCGAGAGGGAAGGAAAGGACCAGCCCCTTCATGGCGTTTGGCAGTCGTACCGCCGCTCCCGGCAAGCACCGTGGTTCCAGCCGTCTGAGCCGCAAGACCGCCGGCTACGCCGGCATAGCCGCCCTCGCCACCACGGGTGTGGTCGCCGCCGTCGCAGCCCCGGCCTTCGCCGCGGACAACAGCGCGCCCTCCGTCGAGGACACCGGCCAGAGCGCGGTCGTCGTCGCCGACGGCCTCCAGGACGACATCGAGGTCCAGGCCGAGTCCCAGCAGGTCGCCGCCGAGGCCGTCGCAGCCCAGGCGCAGGCCGAGGCCGACGCCAAGCAGCGCGCCTCCGAGGCCAAGCGGACCGCCGAGGCCAAGGAGAAGTCCGAGCGCGAGGCCGCCGAGCGCGCCGCCCGCGAGGAGGCCCGCAAGCGCCTCAACACCTTCGTGGCTCCCGTCGACGGCTCCTACGTCAGCACCCAGTACGGCGCGGGTGGCGGCATGTGGTCCTCCGGCAGCCACACGGGCATCGACTTCCACGCGGACGAGGGCACCTCGGTCCACGCCGTCGGCGCGGGCACCATCGTCGAGGCGGGCTGGGGCGGCGCGTACGGCAACAACATCGTCATCAAGCACAACGACGGTACGTACACCCAGTACGGGCACCTGCTCTCGCTGAACGTCTCCGTCGGCGAGAGCGTCACCGCGGGCCAGCAGATCGGCCTGTCGGGCTCCACGGGCAACTCCAGCGGCCCGCACCTGCACTTCGAGGCCCGCACCGGCGCCACGTACGGCACGGACATCAACCCGCTGGCGTACCTGCGCCAGCACGGCGTCGGCGTCTGACCGCACGCACCGCGCACCTCCGCAGTACGAAGAAGGCCCCGGCTCTCCGAGCCGGGGCCTTCTTCGCGTCCCCCTCCGCAGTGAAATGTTTCGGATATCGGGCCGTCATCGGAAATTATCGTGTGCTGCAATAGAGTCGCAGCACGGTCAAGAATCCGGCGACGGTGCCGGCGGTGAATCCAGCGGAGGTCCGGCCTTGCGTATTCCTGCGCACGCGGTATGCACAGCGATCCGCGACGACATCGTCTCCGGTTTCTTCGGGCCGGGGGGCCGGCTGACCGAGGAGGTGCTCGCCCGCCGCTACGGCGTCTCCCGGGTCCCCGTCCGCGAGGCGCTGCGCACCCTGGAGTCCGAGGGCTTCGTCACCACCCGGCGCCACGCCGGCGCCTGCGTGGCCGAGCCGAGCATCCAGGAGGCCGCCGACCTCCTGGAGCTGCGGATGCTGCTGGAGCCGCTGGCGGCCTCACGGGCGGCCCGCCGGCGCACCGAGGCCCACCTGAAGGTCCTGCGCGGCCTGGTCAGGCTGGGCCGGGAGCGGGCCCGCAAGGCGCAGGGGGAGGACCTGCGGGCCCTGGGGGGCTGGTTCCACGAAACCCTGGCCCAGGCTTCGGGCAGCCCCGGGCTGATCGCCCTGCTGACCCAGACCCGGCGCAAGATCGCCTGGATGTACGTGGTGGAGCCCCCGGCGCGGCCCGTGGACTCCTGGGCGGAGCACGGGGCGATCGTCGACGCGGTGGCGCGCGGGGACGCGGAGCGGGCCGCGGCCCTCACCGCGCTGCACGCGGAGCGGGCGGCAGCGGCGCACCGGCCGAGGGTGAGGACTTCGCAACCTGCCGTACACACGGCGAGCGGCCGGCATTAACAAGCGCCGCGTATACAAAAGGGTATGCCGGGCCGGCGAATGCGGCATGCCCGCTTTTCCCGCCGTGCGCATTTCCGTCGGCCGTCGTGCTGTCCGAAAATTCCTCTGCCGCGCCCTGCCGAATTCCTGCGGCCGGAATTCGTCCGGCCGGAATTCGTGCGATCGGACGCGTGCGATCGGCCGGGACGGAAAAACACTGAAGCCGCAGTCCCCGGGGTGGGGGGACTGCGGCTTCACCGGCACCGGACCCGAAGGGTCAGACGGTCTCCGGGAGCTCCTCAAGGCCCTCGGCGACCAGCTTCGCGAGGCGGTCCAGCGCGACGTCCGCGCCATCGGCCTCGGAAGCGAGCACGATCTCCTCGCCGCCCTGGGCGCCCAGGCCCAGGACAGCCAGCATGGAAGCGGCGTTGACGGGGTCGCCGCCCGCCTTCGCGATGGTCACCGGGACGCCGGAAGCGGTCGTCGCGCGGACGAAGATCGAGGCGGGACGAGCGTGCAGGCCCTCGGCCCAGCCGACGTTGACGCGGCGCTCTGCCATGGTGATGCCCTTCAGGTTCTTACGGTTGTCTAGACCAGTCTCTCACGACACCCGGACTGCCCGGACCGACGTCCGACCCGGATCCACCGCCGTTCGACCCTCCCCAGCTTGCACTGGTTCGCCCTGGTGTGACGGATTCGCCGCGCGCACGCGGTCCCACCCGTCGGGCACGCCCGTCCACCGGCGCGCATCGCCCCTTAGGGTGGCTCCATGACCACTGCGTCGGACCCCTCGTACCCGGCCCACTGGGAAGCGGACGTCGTGCTGCGCGACGGCGGCACCGCCCGGATCCGCCCCATCACCACCGAGGACGCGGGCCGGCTGGTCAGCTTCTACGAGCAGGTCTCGGAGGAGTCGAAGTACTACAGGTTCTTCGCCCCCCATCCCCACCTCTCCGACCGCGACGTGCACCGCTTCACGCATCACGACTACGTCGACCGCGTGGGCCTCGCCGCGACCATCGGCGGGGAGTTCATCGGCACCGTCCGCTACGACCGCATCGGCCCCGACGGCCGTCCCGCCTCCGCGCCCGCCGACGAGGCCGAGGTGGCCTTCCTCGTACAGGACGCCCACCAGGGCCGCGGGGTGGCCTCCGTCCTGCTGGAGCACATCGGCGCGGTGGCCCGCGAACGCGGCATCCGCCGGTTCGCCGCCGAGGTGCTGCCCGCCAACACCAAGATGATCAAGGTCTTCACGGACGTCGGCTACCAGCAGAAGCGCAGCTTCGAGGACGGCTCCGTCCACCTCACCCTCGACCTCGAACCCACCGCCGAGTCCCTCGCCGTCCAGCGGGCCCGTGAGCAGCGCGCCGAGGCCCGGTCCGTCCAGCGCCTGCTGGCCCCCGGCTCCGTCGCGGTGGTCGGCGTCAGCCGCTCCGGATCCGGCGTGGGCTCCGCCGCCCTGCGCAACCTGCGCGACGGCGGCTTCCACGGACACCTCTACGCCGTCAACGAGGCCCGCGCCCCCGGCATGGAGGGGGACCTGCTGGACGGCGTGCGGGCCTACCGCACCGTCTCCGACATCAACGCCCCCGTCGACCTCGCCGTGATCGCCGTCCCCGCGGAGCGGGTCCCGGACGCGGTGGCCGCCTGCGGGGAGCACGGCGTACAGGGACTGGTGGTGCTGTCGGCCGGATACGGCGAGAGCGGCCCGGGCGGACTGGCCCGCCAGCGGGAACTCGTGCGCCAGGTCCGCTCCTACGGGATGCGCCTGATCGGACCCAACGCCTTCGGGGTGATCAACACCGCCCCCGCCGTGGAACTCAACGCCTCCCTGGCCCCGGCCCCCGCCACCGCCCGCGGACGGATCGGCCTGTTCACCCAGTCCGGAGCCATCGGGATCGCCCTGCTGTCCGGACTGCTGCGGCGCGGCGAGGGCCTGTCGTCCTTCGTCTCCGCCGGGAACCGGGCGGACGTCTCCGGCAACGACATCCTCCAGTACTGGTACGACGACGAGGCCACCGACGTGGCCCTCATGTACCTGGAGACCCTCGGGAACCCGCGCAAGTTCACCCGCCTCGCCCGCCGCACGGCCGCCGTCAAGCCGGTGGTCGTCGCCCGCGGCGGCAGGCACACCCCCGCCGGACACCTCGTCCCCGGCACCCGGCTCCCCGACACCACCGTCTCCGACCTGCTCCGCCAGGCCGGCGTCATCCGCGTCGACACCGTCACCGAGCTCGTGGACGTCGGCCTGCTGTTGGCCGGACAGCCCCTTCCGGCGGGCCCCCGCGTGGCGATCCTCGGCAACTCCGAGTCCCTCGGCGTGCTCACCTACGACGCCTGCCTGACCGAGGGGCTGCGCCCGCTGCCCCCGCTCGACCTGACCACCGCCGCCTCCCCGGCCGACTTCCGCGCCGCCCTGTCCGCGGCCCTGGCCTCGGACGACTGCGACACCGTCGTCGTCAACGCCATCCCGTGGGTGAGCGAGCGCACGCTCGCCGACGACCTCGCGGAGGCGCTGCGGCAGGCCGCGGCCGAGGTGCCCGGCAAGCCCGTGGCGGTGGTGCACGTGGAACTGGTCGAGCTGGTCGCGGCCCTCTCCGCAGTCCGGGCCGCGCCCCCCACCCCGCCAGGCCCCGCCGGGCCGGACCCGACGACCGCCCCCGCCCCGGCCGCCCCCGCCCCGGCGCGTGCCCAGGCCCCCGCGCCCGCCGCCACCCCGGCCGAAGCCGCCCGCCGGATCCCGGCCTACCCCGCGGCGGAGCGGGCCGTGAAGGCCGTCGCCGAGGCCGTCCGGTACGCCGAGTGGCGCCGGGCGAACGCCGAGGCCGGACAGGTCCCCGAGTACGAGGACATCGACGAGAGCGGCGCCGCCGCCCGCCTCGCCACCCTGCTGGACGGCGTCCCCGAGGGAGCCGTCCTGACCCTGGACGAGGCCGCCGCCCGCGACCTGCTCGGCCGCTACGGGATCCCCGTCAGGCCCGTCCTGCCCGCCCCGAGCCCCGACGCCGCCGTCCGCGCGGCCCGGATC
This sequence comes from Streptomyces sp. AB3(2024), assembly GCF_041862025.1. Taxonomy (NCBI): domain Bacteria; kingdom Bacillati; phylum Actinomycetota; class Actinomycetes; order Kitasatosporales; family Streptomycetaceae; genus Streptomyces; species Streptomyces sp. AB3(2024). The sequence goes on along the minus strand of NZ_JBGWAB010000008.1, from coordinate 56,847 downwards.
CTCGGCTACCCGGTCGCCCTCAAGACCACCGCCCCGCACCTGCGCCACCGCGCGGACCTGGGCGGCGTACGCCTCGACCTGACCACCGAGGCCGAGCTGCGCCGCTCCTACGAGGAGCTCACCGAGGCCCTCGGCAAGCCCGGCGAGCTGCTCCCCGTCGTCCAGGCCATGGCCCCGCGCGGGGTGGACACCGTCGTCCGCGCCGTCGTCGACCCCGCGGCCGGCACCGTCCTGTCCTTCGGGCTCGCCGGGGTCGCCTTCGAGCTCCTCGGCGACACCGCGCACGGCCTGGTCCCCGCCACCGACCGCGACGTGGCCGCCCTGATCCGCTCCATCCGCACCGCGCCGCTCCTCTTCGGCTGGCGCGGCAGCGACCCCGTCGACACCCCAGCCCTGGAGGAACTGCTGCTGCGCCTGTCCCGGCTCGTCGACGACCACCCCGAGGTGACCGGGGTCGCCCTGGAGCCGGTCGTCGTCGCCGCGGAAGGCCTCTCCGTGCTCAGCGCCACCGTCCGCGTGGCCCACCCGCCCGCCCGGACCGACCTCGGCCCGCGCACCCTGCCCAGCTACTGAGCGCCGGGCAGGTAGGGGGACGCCGTACGGGCCTTAGGATGGACCTCATGGCGAAATCCGGTACGACGACCCAGGGGCTGCTCCGCGCGGCGATCGAGCGCAGCGGCTACTACCCGGCCCTCGTGGCCGAGGCGGTGGAGGCCGCCGTCGGCGGCGAGCCGATCTCGTCGTACCTGGTCCACCAGGAGACCACCTTCGACTCCAACGAGGTGCGCCGGCACGTCACCGTGCTGGTCCTGACCGGCAACCGCTTCATCGTCAGCCACACCGACGAGCAGGCCGCCGACGCCGGGTCCCCGTCCCCGTACGCGACGACCTCGACCGAGTCGGTCAAGCTGTCCAGCATCTCCTCCGTGGTCCTCAGCCGCGTCGTGGCCAACCCGGAGTCCTACACCCCGGGCCAGCTGCCGCGCGAGGTCGTGCTGACCATCGGCTGGGGCGCGGTCTCGCGCATCGACCTGGAGCCCGCCGCCTGCGGCGACCCGAACTGCGACTCCGACCACGGCTACACCGGCAACTCCACGGCCGACGACCTCAGCCTGCGGGTCAGCGAGGCGGGCGACGGACCCGAGACGGTCCGCCAGACGCTCGTCTTCGCCCAGGCGCTCTCGGAAGCCACGGCGGCGACCGCCACCCCCGCCCGCTGATGTCGTACTCCGCGCCGCCGAACTGGCAGGACGACCCGGAAATCCTCGACCTCGCCGGCGCCCCGGTCCCGCACTACGGGACCGGTTCGCTCGCCGACCTGCTGCCGACCCTGGCGGCGGGCCAGGGCGTGCCGGGTCTCGCCGCGGGGATCATCGAGCTGGCCCCGGCCGACCGGAACTGCGTGTTCCTGGTCGACGGCATGGGCTGGGAGCAGATCAAGGCCCACCCGGAGTACGCCCCCTTCCTCACCTCCCTCCTCGCGAGCTCGCGCGGCGGCACCGGCCGTCCGATCACCGCCGGCTTCCCGGCGACCACCGCCACCTCGCTGGCCTCCGTCGGCACCGGCCTGCCCCCCGCCCGGCACGGCCTGCCCGGCTACGCCGTGCGCAACCCGGCCTCCGGCGAGCTGATGAACCAGCTCCGCTGGCAGCCGTGGACGCAGCCCAAGCCCTGGCAGCCGTACCCGACGGTGTTCCAGCTCGCCGACGCGGCCGGGGTGCACACCGCCCAGGTGTCCGCGCCGAACTTCAAGAGCACCCCGCTCACCCAGATCGCCCTCAGCGGCGGCACCTTCCACGGCCGGATGACCGGCGAGGAGCGGATGGACCTCGCGGCGATCCAGCTCGCCGCCGGGGAACGCTCGCTCGTGTACACGTACTACAGCGAGCTCGACGGGGCCGGCCACCGGCACGGCGTGGACTCGGACGCCTGGCGCGGCCAGCTCATGTACGTCGACCGGCTCGTACAGCGGCTCGCGGAGCAGCTGCCGCCGCGCACCGCCCTGTACGTGACCGCCGACCACGGCATGGTCGACGTCCCCTTCGACGAGGACTCCCGGATCGACTTCGACGAGGACTGGGAGCTGGGTGCGGGCGTGGCCCTGCTCGGCGGTGAGGGCCGGGCCCGGCACGTCTACGCGGTACCGGGCGCCGAGGCCGACGTCCTGACCGTGTGGCGCGAGGTGCTCGGCGACCGCTTCTGGGTCGCGAGCCGCGAAGAGGCCCTGGACCGGGGCTGGTTCGGGGCGCCGGGGGAGTGCGACGAGCGGGTGCTCGGACGGATCGGCGACGTGATCGCCGCGGCCCAGGCCGACGTCGCGATCACCGCGTCCCGCAAGGAGCCCAACGAGTCGGCCCTCGCCGGCATGCACGGCTCCATGACCGCGGCCGAACAGCTGGTCCCGCTGCTCGAAGTCCGCACCTGAGCCGTCCCTCCCCTCCGCTTCCCCCCCTCCCGCACCCGAAAGGTCCCGTACTTCCCATGCCCGAGCTGGTGTTCTTCTCCGGAACGATGAACTGCGGAAAGAGCATCAACTCGCTGGGGAATCCGCCATCTCACGCAGGGGCCGCCGACCACCCCTGCCCCACGGTCTGCCCGCCCCGAAAGGTCACCCTCCTCTGATGTCCGAATTGGTATTTTTCTCCGGCACCATGGATTGCGGGAAGAGTACTTTGGCGCTCCAGATCGGGCACAACCGTTCGGCGCGCGGTCTCCAGGGCGTGATCTTCACCCGCGACGACCGTGCGGGGGAGGGCAAGCTGTCCTCCCGCCTCGGCCTGGTCACGGAGGCGGTGGAGGCCACCGAGGGCATGGACCTGTACGGGTACCTGGTCGCCCAGCTTTCCAAGGGCGGCAAGGCGGACTACGTGATCGTGGACGAGGCCCAGTTCCTTGCCCCGGAGCAGATCGACCAGCTTGCGCGGGTCGTCGACGACCTCGACATGGACGTCTTTGCCTTCGGCATCACCACGGACTTCCGTACGAAGCTGTTCCCCGGCTCACAGCGCCTGATCGAACTGGCAGACCGCATCGAACAGCTCCAGGTCGAGGCCCTGTGTTGGTGTGGAGCCCGCGCCACCCACAACGCCCGCACCGTCGCCGGGGAGATGGTGGTCGAGGGCGCCCAGGTCGTCGTCGGCGACGTGAACCGCCCGGCGGGCGAGATCGGCTACGAGGTTCTCTGCCGCCGGCACCACCGCCGCCGCATGACGAGCGGTTCGGCCCAGGCCGGAGCCCTATCCCCGGACGTTCTCCCGGTCAACCACGCCTGATGGCACGCCGGGCGGAAGGCGAACTTCAGAGATGACTTGAAGGCGCCATCAGCGCGAAGACAGGACCGGGTAGAGGCCGGCCATGGTCCGCTCGGCCCCGGAGCCTGGCGGACTCGGCGTTCGCTCAGACAATCGCAAGGTCCGCCCGACCGGCCGCATGATCCTCCACCACCTCGAAGACCCAAGGGTTTGACCCGGCACCGCCATCGACGCACCCGCCCTTCTCGCCGGCAGAGGAGTCCAAGCACGCCTGCCTGGACCACGGCATGTGAGCGGTCGCTGACGCCGAGCTTTGCGGAAGACCCGCAGCAGGTGGGCTGCGGCACCTGGCCCGTCACGGGGGAAGGCAGAAGCCCCAGGTCACGGAGAGTGAGTCCTGGGGCTTCCACAGAGCAGCCTTCGGGATTCGTACCCGAGACCCGCGTATGACGAGATCACCAGTGATGGTGACGCGCGGTGCCGTCCGTGCCGCTGATGCGGCTCGCTACGACAGCTCCACCTCGACCGTCAGCTCGGTGGCGTTCTCGTCGGCCCGGAATTCAAGCTCGGACACGTTGCCGGCCGCCTTGATGTCCGCGCTGAGCAGCGCGATGCTCTCCAGCACCTCGGCGGGCGCCTGGAACACGACCCGAGCGACTTCCGCCCGCATCGACAGCTTCGCCGTGGACTTGGCCTTGCGGACGACGGCGATCGCCGAAGCGGCGACGTCGGCCAGCTCCGGCCGCCCGTCGGCGGCACCCGCCGCGAACTCCTCGAGTGACGGCCACGCGGCCAGGTGCACCGTGGAGTCGTGGGTCCACGACCAGGTCTCCTCCGTGGTGTAGGGGAGCACGGGTGCGAACATCCGGGTCACGATGTCGAGCGCGGTGCGCAGCGTGGCCCGGGCCGACTCCGCGCCCTCCTCGCTGCCCTTGCCGTAGGAGCGCTCCTTGACCAGCTCGACGTAGTTGTCGCAGAAGTACCAGAAGAAACGCTCGATGCCGTCCAGAGCCGAGGTGTAGTCGAAGCCCTCGAGCGCGGCCGTCGCCTCGCTCACGGTCGTGGCCAGCTTTGCCAGCAACGCCTTGTCCAGCGGATCAGTGGTTTCCGCGCCGGCGGCCGGGGCGGGCAGCGAGAGCACGAACTTGCTCGCGTTGAGCAGTTTCACCGCGAGCCGCCGACCGATCTTCATCTGCTGCGGGTCGAAGGCTGTGTCGGTCCCCGGACGGCCGCTCGCCGCCCAGTAGCGGACCGCGTCCGCGCCGTACTCATCCAGCAGATGCCCGGGGGTGACCACGTTCCCCTGGGACTTGGACATCTTCTTGCGGTCCGGGTCGAGGATCCAGCCGGAGAGCGCGGCGTGCTTCCACGGGGTGGTGCCGGCCTCCGAGTGGGACCGCACCACGGTCGTGAACAGCCACGTACGGATGATGTCGTGCGCCTGGGGGCGCAGGTCCATCGGGAAGACCTGCGCGAACAGCTCCGGGTCGGCGAGCCAGCCGCAGGCCAGCTGGGGGCTCAGCGAGGAGGTCGCCCAAGTGTCCATGACATCCGGTTCACCCATGAAGCCGTTGGGCTTGCCCCGCTGGTCTTCCGTGAAGCCGGGCGGGCAGTCGCTGGACGGGTCGATCGGAAGCATCGATCCGTCGGGGACGATGGGCTCGCGGTAGTCCGGCTGGCCCTCCTCGTCCAGTGCGTACCAGAGCGGGAAGGGCACGCCGAAGAAACGCTGACGGCTGATCAGCCAGTCGATGTTGAGACCCTGGACCCAGTCGTTGTAGCGGGACTGCATGTGCGGCGGGTGCCACTGGATCTCATTGCCACGGGCGAGGAGTTCGTCGCGGTGCTCGACGGTCCTGATGAACCACTGACGGCTGCTGACGATCTCCAGGGGCTTGTCGCCCTTCTCGAAGAACTTGACCGCACGCGTCGTCGGACGCGGGTCGTCGATCAGACTGCCATCAGCCCGCAGCGCCTCGACGAGGAGCTCGCGGGCGCTGTGCACCGTCTTGCCCACGATCGTGTCGTAGATCGCCTGCGCCCGCGCGGCGTCCTCGCTCGGCAGGGTTTCGAAGTCAAGCGCGAGCAGCCGGCCGTTGCGGCCGATGACCGTACGGGTCGGAAGCTGGAACTCGCGCCACCACATCACATCGGTCATGTCGCCGAAGGTGCAGATCATCGCGATGCCGCTGCCCTTCTCGGGGTCGGCGGCACGGTGGGCGACCACCGGGACCCGGACACCGAACAGCGGTGAGACGACCTCGCTGCCGAAGAGCGGCTGGTACCGCTCGTCGTCCGGATGCGCGACCAGGGCCACGCAGGCCGGAAGCAGCTCGGGCCGGGTCGTCTCGATGAAGATGTCCTCGGACCCGTGCTTGAACGCCACCCGGTGATAGGCGCCCGAGGCATCCTTCTCGATCACTTCGGCGTTGGCGACCGCAGTCTGGAACGACACGTCCCACATCGTGGGCGCCTCGGACTGGTAGGCGTCACCACGCTCCAGCAGGTTCAGGAACGCCTGCTGCGAGACCCGCTGGGCCTCCTTGCCGATGGTCGTGTACGTCATCGACCAGTCGACCGAGAGACCCAGCTTGCGCCAGAGCTCCTCGAAGACGAGCTCGTCCTCGGTGGTCAGCTTTTCGCACAGCTCGACGAAGTTCTGCCGCGAGATGCTGATCGCGGGTGCCTTCTTGTCCTTGCCCGTGCGCTCTGAGACGGGGGTCGGCGCCGTGAAGTCCGGGTCGTACGGCAGCGACGGTTCGCAGCGCACCCCGTAGTAGTTCTGCACCCGGCGCTCGGTCGGCAGACCGTTGTCGTCCCAGCCCATGGGGTAGAAGACGTGCTTGCCGCGCATCCGCTGGAATCGGGCGACGATGTCGGTGTGGGTGTAGCTGAAGACATGCCCCACGTGCAGGGAGCCGCTGACCGTGGGCGGCGGAGTGTCGATCGAGAATACGGCGTCACGACTGCCCGGCCGTCCGAAGCGGTATACGTCGGCCTCACTCCAGAACTGCGACCACTTCGATTCCAGCTCGTCGAGCGAGGGCTTCTCCGGAAGCGGAGACCCGTAGCGCGTCACGCCGACACACCCTTCCCAGTTATTCCTGCACCTTGGGACCGGCCGAACGGCGAACCCCGCCGACAGCGGCGACCTCGGCGCGGATCCTCAGCGATACCGATGAGTCGAGACTCGACCCCAGGGTCAGTGTAGGCGCCCTGGGCGCAAGCCCTTACCCGGGCTTTCCCGGAAGGGCCCCGGCGCAGGGGCGCCCGGACAGCCCGGTCACCGCCTCCACGGGTGCCGACGATGCCGAGGGGAACAGCGCCGAGCCGGCCCCCTGGCACGGGACCACCATGGGTCCGTTCACCTTGCGGGAGGGGCCTGCCCGACGGTGAGGCCCCGGCCCGGGAGAGGCGGTCCGAACGCGGCCGCCGTCAGAGCGGGAGATCATCGCGTAGTGCACACGTGAGGACCCTGAAGCCGGACCGGTCACCGAGCGACGAGACCATCTCGCCGACCGGCACGGTACCGATGCCTGGCAGCTCCACGGCGTCATCGACGTCCGCGGATTCCGGTGCTCGTACCACTACGCCCGGGATCGAACCGTGTCCGGTCAACGGGGTACGGCTGATCGCGTAGGGGTGGACATGCTGAGGGCCTGCCGTGTGAGGGTGGCCGGGGTGTCCGGGCCGGGATCCGCCGTAGGGACGGGTGACCGGCTCATGACCAGGGGCGCGGGCCGACGACCGCGCGGCGCTCGCTGACGGTGATCGCCATCGCCGGGCAGGTGTCCGCAGCATCGAGCAGGGCCTCGTCCGGCTCGACCCCGCGGGTCACGGGCCGGGCGTGCACTCCGTCCAGCCTGTGGCGGTCCGGGGCCAGGGCCGCGCACACACCCGAGCCGATGCAGACGTCCGGGGTCACGTCGAGCTTCCACGTCACGGGTCACCAGCCAACGGGCATGATCAGGGGCGCACGAACGATCGTCGGGGTCTTCCGGACGACCTCGCCTGCCATCGTCAGGCCGGGCAGCTTGGAGAGGAGGGCGCGCAGCGAACCGGAGCACGTCCCGGTTGGCGGCGCTGACCGAGACGAGCACGGGCTCGCCGGCACGCACCAGCACACCGCCGACCTCGACGTCCTCCTTGGCGTAACGGGGAGAACTGCCCCCCGCGGCGAGGAAGGCATGCCGGGTCAGTGGCAGAACCGCCATCCCCACATCACCGATCGTGACTCCAGTCGGGTAGGCGTTGGTGTCCAGTTCGGCCGTGACCTGCAGTCCGGTGCGGGTAGTGGTTGCGGCGGACCGGACGATGACATCGTGTCGTGGCTGGTCAGCGGGCGGCCCCGCCAGTTCATGGCGATGTGGGAGAACAGCCGGTGCTCGATCTTGTTCCGCTGCGACGTACCCGGCGGCAGGTGGCAGACGGTGTCCGCCGCCAGGTCGTGGACCCTCTACGGGATCGCCTTGCCCAGTTTCGGGTCGGCGAAGCCGTGCATGTTCACCGGCACCGGATCACCGGCCGGCCGGCGTTCCGGTGCTCGCGGGCGCTCAGGCTGACGTGCTCGTCACGGTGTCGTCAAGATGGAACTCTGTGCGGCGGATCCGACGTCTTCCGTGAAGCCTGACGAGGCCCCGCCTGTCGCAATCGGGGTAAGTGGGCTGCGTTCGCCGGCCCCGCCGTTTCGATTGGGGCGGAGCCGGTCGGTTCTCGCCCCCGGGTGGCGTAGGGGATCGACAGCAGTCGATCGTATGTCCGCCCGGGTGGGGCGGTGAGCTCCATGTCGACCGCGCCGGGACGCCATTGCCGCCACAACTTTCCTACACCCGCTCGCACATGCGGAATCGGGATCGGGTGCGTCCGGGCCGCGGGTACTGCCGTTCGATGCCGCTCCTGTGACTATAGTGCTTGTGTCTAGACAGTGAACGGGGAGCTGTCGCGCCGCATCGAGGCGCGGCGGCAGGGGAAGGGGAGTCGTGACTACGCCGCCTCATGACGGCCGGGAGCCGGTACCGGTACTGACCGAAGACATGCTCATCCGGCCGGAGAGGGGCGCGGGCGGCGGGTGGTTCCGCAATCCGTTCGCCAAGAAGCGCCCGGCTCCGCCCACACCGCCCAACCCTTGGCTGATCGCGACGAGTTCGCCGCCCGGCGACACGTCGCCCGAGGGCGGCGCGCCCGAGCGAGGTACCCCGGCGCATCGCGCACCCGGTACCGGGCTGCCCGAGGCGGCCACCGCCGGGACGGCGCGCGGAAACGGCAAGAAGGGAAAGAAAGAGGACCGGCCGGCCGCACAAGAGGGCAACGGCTGGTTCCACAACCCCTTCGCCAAGGCCAGGCCCAGCAGCGACCTCGACCGCGGACAGGTGTCCACGGCTCAGATGTGGGCGGGGCCCCGGCGCGGAATCCTGGTGCGCCGGATGCTCGGCATCCTCACCGTCCTGCTCCTGCTGTTCCTCTTCGCCAAGGTGGGAGGAAAGGCATCCAAGGCGGAGGTCCAGGCCCTGGCGGACAAGCAGACGTCGTCGGAACGGGCGGACTTCCCCCGGGGTGCCGCCTTGATGTGGGCGGCACCGCTGGTGAAGGCCTTCGCGAGCTACGACCCCGCCCAGGTCGAAGCGCGTTCGACGGTGCTCCGGCCCTACGCGATCAATGGGCTCGACGGCCAGCTCGGCTGGAACGGCCAGGGGAAGCAGGCCGTCATCGACCTGGTGATGAGCACCGACGTGCAGGTCATCGCGGCCGACAAGGGAATCGTGCGAGGAACCGTGCAGATCCAGGACGGTTCCTGGCGCTGCGTCGCCGTACCTCTGTTCGTCGTTCAGCGCAGCGGCTCCTCCGCCTTCGGGCTCACCGCCGCTCCCGTGTACGTGCCCTGCTCCGGAATGACCACGCCGGCGAAGGCGGCGGCGAGCGCGTCGAACGACGCGGCGCTCGCCCAGACGTTCAAGTCGGACCTCTTGCCGCCGTTCATGGCCGCCTGGATTCAGAGCGACAGCGCGAACCTGGCGCGCTACCTGCTGCCCGGGACCACGTCGTTCGGTCTCGGTGGCGCCTACACGGGCAGTCGTGGGGGCGGCCGACCGGTGATCGGCGAGGTGTACGTTCCGCAGGCGGCCGCCGGGCAGGACGCCAGCAGGCGCACCCTGACCTTCTCCGTGACGCTGAAGAGCACCGCGGACGCCAAGGCCGAGCAGACGTCGGCCTACCAGGTGGCCATCGCCCAAAGCAACGGTCAGTGGTACTTCGCCTCCGACCCCACACCCGTGCTGGAGGGCGGAGGGATCGGTGGAGACCAACTGCCGGACGCCCAGCCGACGAAGGGGTCGGAGGGGCTGTTCACCCAGGGCCCCTCGTCCGCGCCCACGCCCGGCCCCTCCGGCAGTGGCACAGGTATGCAACAGCCGAACGCCACCGGATCCACCAAGCCGTAAGAGCGTCTATACATGACGCAAGGCGGCTCCGCTCAGCGGAAAAGACGACCGCCGCCTCCCCCTTGTGTATATACGATGATCCCGTGCGTCCGGCCATTCCGGCGCACCAGCCAGAAGAGGACACAGAATCCATGGTGACGCAGACCCTCCAGGCCCTTCCGCCCGCCACCCACATGATGCTGGCGGACGCCGGCACCATCACGACGAAGACCAGCGGCATAGGCAGAGCGATCCTCGCCGCGACCATCGTCATCGCGGTCGTCGCGGCATTCTTCACTCAGGCCCAGCGCAAGTGGATGGTCGTCGCGACCATCCTGCTGATCGGCAGCTTCAGCTTCATGATCGTCGACAACCCGGAGACGCTGCTCAAGGAAGGCGGCTCCTTCATCAAGACCAACCTCTGGGACCCGATCCTCTCGTCCTGATCGTCTGACGGATCGCGGCGGGGAACCACCACAAGGGAGGAGGGGCGATGAGCGACGACGTTGTCGTACTGCGCGACTACACCGAGGCGTTCAAGGTCAAAAAGGCACTCCGGAAGGTCGGCAAGGCGACCGTTCCCTTGAAGGAGGGCCTCTTCGTCGACGACATCAAGATCTTCGCCGGCTCGCTGGTCGTGTGGGTCATGACCTACAACATGGTCCTCGCCCCACCGATCAAGCTGGTGGCGCACGCGGTCGGCAAGCACGCGCCGGTCGGTCTCCCCTATCTCTTCATCCTGCTCGTGCCGCCGGTCTTCGCGGTCGCCCTCTCCCGCCGCCCGGTGCGGCACAACCTGGGGATCTTCGGTCTCCTGCGCGCCGCGATAAGGGACTTGATGGACGACCCCGTCCATCGTAGGGGCGTTCCCGTACACAAGAGCAGGGACACCGTGGCGTACCGCATCGTCGTGTGGCGTGCGCGGCCCGAGCTGCTGCCTGACCTGGCGCCCAGAACACCCCTGCCCAATGGCTACGGAACGGTCCCCGTCCCGCCCACGGGCGGTTTCGGGCCGGTCAAGGACCGGCGCCAGCCCACAGGCACCACAGCAGCAGGCGACCAGCGCATCAAGGAAGGCGTGTCAGCGTGAACAACGTCGTTTCCCGCCTTATGCCGGACGGCTATCAGGTACCGTCCCGCATCGGATACCGCTACCTCGACGACAACATCCTGTTGGATGCCGAGGGCGCCTACACGCTGGTCAGCGTGCCGACCCGCAGCTGGGAACTGACCAGCCCGCTCGACAAGCGGGCGGGGCTGGCGCAGGTGTACGCCGCACTCTCCGGCCTGCCCCGAGGGAGTGCCCACCAGACGCGGCTGATCACCACGGACTTCCCGTTCAACGCCGACCTCTGGGCCAAGAGGCTGGACGAGCGGACGCAGAGCCAGGGCATTCCGTCCGCAGGCTGGTCCTCCGTGCTCGAGGACACCCGTGTCCGGATCAACGACGCCGCGTGGCCGATCAAGCGCGTGTACCTCGTGGTGCGCCTCGGCGACCGGGCTTCGTACAACGGTACGTGGGGTCGCATCCAGCGCATGTGGGACCAGGTCAAGAAGCCTCTCGACCTCGATGACGAGATGCCACCGCTCGAGGAGATAGCGGTATGGCACGACGCCGCCCGTGACATCCGCAACACCCTGGGCGGGTCCCCCCTGCGCTGCCAGCCCGTGGGGCGCGAGGAGGCGGAGATGCTCCTGCTGCACCTGACGCACCCCGGGCTGCCGGCGCCGGACCCCTCCGCCACCCCGCCGAAGCGCTACGGGCCGGGAGAACTGCAGGCGCTCTGCGGTGGCGAGCTGACCAGGGAACCGCTCGGGCGCATAGGCAAGTACCAGTACAAGGCGTTGCGCCACGAAACCGTCACCGGTACCTCGTACCAGCTGTGGTTCGCGCTCTCCCTCGGGCCCGAGGAGGTGACCTTCCCGAACACACTGTGGCTGCACCGCACCGACTCCCTGCCCTTCCCGGTCATCCAGTCCGTCGGCTTCGAGATCCAGGAGCTGGCCGACACCCGCAAGGACGCCGACAGGGCACTGCGCAACGTCGAGGAACAGTTCTTCAACGACCAGGAAGCCGGCGTTTCGACCGACCTGACCTATCACCAGAAGCGCGAATTGGTCACCCAGATGAAGTACCTGGTGGACCACCATCGCACGCCCTTCATCCGCATGCGCGCCCTGTTCGGGATCTCCGCCACGGACCGCGAGGAACTGCGCGAGAACGCCCGCGACTTCGTACGGTCCATGCGCGAGGCGGGCTACACGGTCGACGGCCCGCCCACCCACCAGAAGTTCTTCTTCTACGAGTCCCTGCCCGGTGGCAGGCCGATGGACACCGACTACATCCGGCGTGTCCCGCTGGACTACCTGGCCGCCGGCATGCCGCACATCTCGCCCTCCATCGGGGACGGCCAAGGCCTCTACCAGGGCTACACCATCGGCGCGGGCGGGATGCCGGCCGAGCCGGTCTTCGTGGACCACATGCTGTACGCGACCCAGTCACAGCTGGCGCCCACCGAGGGCGTACCGGGTGACCCGGGTGGCGGCAAGACCGTCAGCCGCGGCCTCAAGCCGGTCTGGGAGGACGCCCTGCGAGGCATCACCCAGGTCGTCTGGGACCCGAAGGGCGACTACCTCGTCCTGAAGAAGTACGCGGAGGAGCTGGGCCTCAACCCCGACAAGATCATCTGCGTCAACGTCTACGACGCCGAACCGGGCATGCTCGACCCCGCCGCACAGGCCGAAACGCCCCAGGACGCCGCCCAGCTGATGCGCGAGACGCTGCTGCGCCTGGTGCCCGACCTGCTGGTGGGTCAGAACGGCAGCGACTTCGGTGACGTGATCCGGCAGGCGGTGGGCGCGGCCATCACCGAGGGCCACGGATCCACCTACCTCATGCGCGTCGTGGAGATCCTCGAAGCATGGGAGAAACTCCCGCCCGCACCCCACAACATCAATCAGGAACGCTGCCGGCAGTTCTCCGGCCCGCCCGGGCGCCGTTACCGCGAGGTCTCCCGGACGAAGCTGGGACAACTGGTCTTCGGACGGGCCCCGCGCCCCTTCAAGATTCCCGTCGGCTACACGGTCATCTTCTGCACGCTCGGTCTGCAGATGCCCGACCCGGGCAAGTCCCCCGAGATGATGTCCGAGCGCGAGCTCCTCTCGGACGTGATCGCGGGCCTGATGGCCGACAACACCTGGAACATCATGGCCACGCTCGACCCGGCGATCCCCAAGGCGATCACCTGGGACGAATGGCACACCAGCAAGGACAACCCCCGGGCCCGCACGCTGGTCGACCGCATCAAGCGTCTCGGCCGGTCCCGCAACACCTTCCTGCGGCTGATCTCGCAGTCGGCGGGTGACTTCGACTCCAGTTTCGTCACCGGCGTGTGGGCCTTCGGCACGACGTCGAAGGAAGAGGCAGCGAAGACCTGCGAGTTCCTCGGGGTGGAGGCGAACCAGCAGAACATCGGCACCATCATGTCGCTGGGCGTCGGCCAGAAGGGCGTCTGCGTCCTCAAGGACCGCACCGGCAAACTCGCCCGGGTCAGAGTCGAGTTCATCCATGATCACGTCCTGGAGATATTCGACACCAACCCGGAGAAGGACCCGGGGAAGATGACCCGCATCATCGCCGAGATCTTCGGTGAGGAAGCGGCCGGGGCGCGTCGCGAGATCGAGGCGAAGGGCGACGAGTCCGGCGCGGACGGGCCCGGGGCCACCGGTGGCGGTGAGGACGATCCCGTCCCGATGGCGGCGCGGTTCGGCTACGACGGCTTGACGTCATAGGTGAGGCGGGTGACCTTCCCGTTGCCCGCCTCGTCCCCCTGGTTGCCCATGGCCGTGCCGCTGAGCCAGTCGCCACTGCTGGTCCGCACCCTGAAGGTGAATCTGTAGTCCTTGCGGGTCGCGTCCGGCAGCAGTTCGGCGCGGACCACCGTGAGGGTGGAGGCTATGGTCATGTTGTCCCTGGTGAGGGACTTGAAGAACGCGTCCTTCTCGCCCGGAGTGAGTTTGCCCGGGTAGGTCAAGGTCGCGCCCTCGTAGTCCCGCTTGTCCCAGCCCGGCTCGCTCGCGTTGCGCGGCGTGTAGGAGAACGAGAGGTCCCAGTAGACCGCGTCGTCCGACATCCAGGTTCGGTAGGTACCGTCCTGCGGAGTGCGCAGGGCTTCCAGGAGGTGGACGACCTGCAGGCGCCAGGGAGCGTTTGCGTAGGGGCCGCCCGTGGGGGAGGGCGACGCGGAGGCGGTGTCCTGGGAGCCGGCTTCGGCGTGGTCACCGTCCTTCGTGCAGCCGGTGAGCGCCAGTGAGGCCACCACCAGGATGGTCGCCGCAACCCGTGATCGCGTAGTGATCGGCACGCCTTATCCGTCCTCACTGTGCAGCAGTGTGTCTATACGAAATGTCCTTCGTGATCCTATGCCAGCAGGGGAGCGTGTCCCAGCCGCATTCCTCAACGACCGTAAACGAAGCGGACGATGACCGGATCGCCGGACTCCCGGGTGCGGAACACGGCCTCCCCCGTGAGCAGCGCACCCCCCTTGTCCCTGAGGGTGAATCCCAGGACGTGGTCCTCGTCCGTACCCGATGCCGACGAGATCACGAGCGTCGACGGGACGATGGTGCCGTCCCGGGAAACGGCACGGAACACCGCGCCGACGTCCGTCGCGGAGAGTTCCCGGTGGTTCACGCGAGCCGTTCCGTCCGTGCGCCCGGCGCCGGGGTCCGCGGCCGAGAGGGGGGTGTACGTGAATCCGTCCGTCTCCGAGGCGGCCCCGGGGAACCAGCGCCCGGCGTCCGAGCGGTCCGGGCCCGCGGCCAGCTCCAGGAAGGAGACGAGCCGTGGGCGCCAAGCGGCGGCCACGTCCGGAGACGGTGCGCCGGGTGCGCCGGGTGCTGCGGTCACGGCCGATCCGGCGGCGCCGGAGGGGGGCGCGGGTATCTGCTGCTGGGCGATGACCATTCCGAAGACGACGAACATCCCCAAGAGGCCGAAGACGCAGCCGCCGAAGATCAGCGCGACCTTTCCGCCACGTTTCAGGTCCCCCAGCGCGGCCCGGTGCAGGGAGCCCTCCCGGTTACGGTCCCGTCGATCACGGTCCATTCTCGGTCTGCGACCTCCGTCTCATCCGGCCCTGAAATGCGCTGAGTTCACTGCCGGGATCACATGCTAACGTGCACAGCGTATATACACAGTGGTTGAAGTCGCAGAACCGGGGGATCCGCATGGCAATCGCCTCGACGCCGGGGGGCCGGACCAGGCTGACGTCGTTCCGTGACGTTCCGGTCTCCAGACGGCCACGGCCAGGGCCAGGGCGGCCCGCGGGGCGCAGGAGCCGGGTCCTGCGCCGGATCGGCACACTGGCGCTGCTGACGCTGACCACGTTCACGCTGTGGTTCACGATGGCCACCCCGTCGCAGGCCATCACGGACGACATCGTCGCCATGTGCGGGCCGCTGGACGTACCGATGCCGGAGAACCGGGCCAAGGGCCTCGAAGCGTTCTTCGGTCTCAGCAAGGCGAACCCGGCCGTGCCGCAGTCGGAACTGGCCACCTACATTCCCGATGCGGGCCAGGACAAGTACCAGGGCCCCAAGCCCTCGTACCACCGCTACGGGATGTCGGGGCTCAGCTGGCACGCGTTCGGCTGGGAGCCCGGCTGCTTCACGATGAACCGCTACATCAACTTCATACCCGACACGATCTTCAACATATCGAAGACCTTCGCCACCTTCACCATGGCACTGCTCGGGTGGTCCTTCGGCGCCGATCCCTTCAAGTTCCTGGAGGGGCCGATCGGTTCCATGGCCGGAGCGATGTCCAACATCGCCGCGCCCTTCCTCGGACTGGTGGGCGCGCTGGGCGGGATTTATCTGGGCGTCAAGAACTGGGGTCCTCAGGGCCGGGTGACGGCGGTGTTCAAGGGCTTCGGCTGGATGCTGCTGATCACGGGGCTCTTCTTCTGGTTCGCGGCCAACCCGACGGCGGCGGGCAGCAAGATCAACACCATCGTCGGTGAGGTCACGGCCACCGGTTTCGAATCGCTGGCCAAACTGCCCACGACCGGCGGTGCCGAGAGCACCGCGCTGTGCAACGGGAAGTACGGCACGGACGCGGCCGGCTGTGTGCAGGACGCGGTGTGGGTGCCCCTCGTGTATCAGCCGTGGCTGTACGGCCAGGTGGGCAACAACGGTCCCGCGGCGGACCGGTGGGGCCCTGAGATGCTGAACGCCCAGTTCGTCGGGGTCGGCGCCGAGGGAAAGCTCGACGACGACGCCATCAAGGTCATCAGAAGTGTCGTCAAGTGGAACGGCACCGACAACGAGGTCGGCGGGGACTCGAAGTCCGGGAGCCTCGCTTGGGACAAGGACTTCGTCAAGACGGTCCCTTACCTCAAGGTGTGGGGCAACGGGCTCTGCAAGGAAGGGAAGGACAAGAACTTCCGCCTGTGCTGGGGTGACAAGGACAGCGGCTGGTTCTCGGACGACAAGCACAGGGTCCTGCCCGAGGACGAGTCGGTTGTGGCCGTCGCGGGCGGCAACGACTTCATGTCACGTCTCTCCGCCGCCGCCATGAGCGTGATGGGCGGCCTGATCATCAACGCGTCGATCTACTTCATCTGCGCGATGCTGCTCGCCGCGAAACTCGGCGTCTTCGTCCTGATGATCTTCGCGCCCTTCTACCTCCTCCTCGGAATATTCCCGGGACCGTCCCGGGTCGCCGCGATCAAGCTCGGCGAGCTGTTCCTCACCAATCTCTTCCGGCAGGTCGGCTGGGGCCTCGGTCTCGTGATCGTCACTTACATGGACACCCTGATCCTCGCCCCGGGCGGTGACCAGAACTGGGTACTGAAGATCCTCACCTGTGCCCTGATGACGGCGCTGCTCGGCGTGTACGCAAGGCCGGCCATGCGCGCCCTGTCCGGTATGGCCATGGGGAACAAGGACGCCGGAGACGCGATCGTCGGCGTCGGAGCGGACCTGGCCAAGAAGGCGGCCCAGACCACGCTCCAGGTGGGCGCCGCGGTCGCGACCGGCGGTGCGAGCGCGGCGATGTCCGCGGGCGCGGCGGTCCAGGGGGCGTCCGCGGCAGCCTCCGCTTCCGGGCAGACCCTGTCGACGTCCGAGAAGTTCCAGGCCGCGGGGATGGGCGTGCTCAAGAACGCTCCCAATCTCGGCAAGCGGACGCGATCCCTCATGGGCAAGTTCGGCGACGCCAAGGAAGCCGGCAAGGCGAACTACGAGAAGTCCCAGGAGCGGGAGGACCAGGCGCAGACCTCCGAGACCATCAGCAAGAGTTCGGCGGCGCGCGAGGGCATGGCCCTGCAGCGCAGGCAGCGTGCGCAGGCGAGCCCGCACACGGCGGCGCTGGCGGCGATCAAGCAGCGCCGCTTCGAGGGGGACGAGGCCGGAGCGGCGGCCATGGAGCGCGAGCACTTCGACGCGCTGCGGGATCCGCGTACCGGTGGCCGGCACCCGGACGACCCGCTCCACCCGAGCAACGTACGGCGCAGTGCGACCGGCGGGGTCGACCCCGTGCGCAACGTGCGTCCGGTCGAACGGGGCGACGAACTCCTGTCCTCCGCCGGAATGTCGAAGGACCAGGCCGCGGCCAACCTCGACCGGGTGCTCGCGATGTACCAGAACCCCGCCAACATCGACCAGAACCACACGGCGGGCCTCGCGCTGCGGAGCCTCGCGGTCCAGGTCGACTCAGGTGGCGAGCACACCGACGTGGCGAGGTTCGTGGCCGCCCAGGCGGTGGCCCAGCACGGCCTCCCGGACCGTATCGACGCCGTCGGCCTGCCCTCCAGCAGCCAGGTGACGGTCGAGGTCGTCTCCCGGGTGGCCAACGAGCTGCCGATCCAGCTGTCGCCCGAGGCGATGCAACCTCAGGGACGCATGGAGGCCCTGAACCGTGTCGAGGCGCTGGCGCAGGAGATACCGGTCGCCACGGCGATGTCCACGGCACTGAACGATCTCCGCGGGGTCCTGGCCAATATGAAGGCCCCCGAGGAGCAGATCGACAAAGCACTGAAGGCCGTCCAGCGGGCGGCCGGCCGAGAATGAGGCGGTGATCGGGAATGGGATATCGAGGGAGAAAGGTGGCGGCTCTGGCCGTCACGCTGGTGCTGCTCGGCTTCGTGCTCAACATCGTGGCCGGGAAGACCAGCACCACGACCGGCCGTGCCGCCGGCGCCGAGTCCGCCGCGCAGGCCCCACGACCGGTCGCGCCGCTCTACGTGCCGCGTTCGGCTTCCCTGATCGTCGCGATGTACGCCGGATCACTGGGCGCCGACGCGTCGCCGTCGGACGTCGCGAAGGCGTTCGCGATCACCTACTACCAGTACGACCCGGCGAAGACCACTGCGGGAACCTTTGTGGACTCATTGCCCCGGCTCGGCCCGGAAGCGCGCCAGCGGCTCGTGGAACAGCTGCCGAAGCACTGGGAGGGGTTCCTGTCGAAGATCTCCCGGACCGTGAATCCGCAGGCGGTTGTCCGCGACACCGAGCCGGCCAAGGAGGGAGAGGACCGGGCGGCCGTTACCGTGCTGCTCAACGCTCCCGAGCAGTCCCAGGAGTCGGGGACGGCGAAGCCGGCCGCGGGAGCGCTGCGGATGGACGTCAGACTGGAGAAGCGGGACAAGGACGGCTGGACCGTCACGTCGGTGGACCTGGCGCAGGGGTGAGGGCCGCATGGTGAACAGGAGCAGTTCGGGGACCGGAACCGGCCGGAAGGACACCGCCGCAGTCAAGGCGGGCCCGAAGCGGCGGCCGCACTCCGGGCCCGCGGGCGGGCGGCCGCCCAAGGGCGGAGGAGGGGCCGCGCGGTGGGGCAGGGCCGGACAGTCCCGGTCCCGGCCGGCCGTGCCGGGCTGGGCAGGACGGATCCCGGCCCACCTCAAGGTCGCCTTCGTGTTCCTGATCTGGATCAGCCTGGTCCGCGAGCAGTCCTCGTTGATCGTGGACTGGCGGCTCTACTATGCGCAGGCCCTGGTGGCCAGCTCCGCGCTGGCCGTCATGAGCGTGATCGTCGTGTACCTGCACCCGCCCAGGACGGCACGCTGGCGGACCGTCGCCTGGGCCTTCCTGGCCTCGTCGGCCGGCGGCGCGCTCGCGTACGCCGCCCTCGGGGGACGGGCAGGGCTCCTGGGCGCACTGCTCTGCGGGGCCCTGGTCCTGTGGGCCCGTGGTGAGGAGCGAGGACGCCGTACCTACCGCAGGCTGCGCGCGCGGCGGACGGAGTCCTGAGCAGACCGGCCCGGTGCCCCGCTCACGCGGGGTAGCGGGCGGCGATGTCCTTGCCCCGGGGCGTGTCCGGATCCGGTGACTCCTGGGCCAGGGTGATCAGTTCTTCGAGGTTGAGGACGAATCCGGAGCTGTCCAGCACCACACGGTCCCGGAGCGCCAGCAGGCACGAGGTCCGGTAGCCCTTGTCCCAGGCCCGGTCGATGTTCCGCCACACTTCGACGGAACCCTCCTCCCAGGTGGTGCCCGCGACCGAAGGCGGGGCGGGCGCCGGCTCCGCGGGGAGCCGGGCGTCCTGGTGCCCCGTGGCGGCCACGACCGGCCCGCCGGTGTCCGGTGCCGCCGGCCCGCCGGCGGGAGTGGATCCCGCCATCGCCGCGCCGTCGTCCCGCTGCCCCGAGTCTGCGATGTGCAACACGAGCGGCTGCTTCGAGTCCTCCGCCACCAAGAGCTGCACACCGTGCCCGACCAGCAGCCGCGCCCGCTCGAAGACCTCGCGAGCCCGTCGCGCGGTGAGTTCCTCGGTCGTGTAAGTCCGCTCGACGGAGCTGCCCGACGCGGCGTCCGGTACGCGCACCACCAGGTGGGCACGGGTCCCTCCTCCGGAGATTCCCGCGGACGACAGCACTCCGACGACGGCGGTGCAGGTGGAGAGCTGGGCGGCCCTTCGTCCCACCGTCCCACTGGGAGCGGACATCAGCCACAGGTCCACGGCCACCCGATCGACTTCGGCCAGCCAGGCCTCGTAAGGCCGGTCCCCCAAGGGTCCCACCGCCTGCACGGCGAGACCCACCCATGCCACCATTCCCGCGCCACTGTCGCCGCTCATCGGCCCCCCCAAATCGTGTGTCAATACACAGTGTACTTCGCGTCAAACTGCTTATCATTGTGGCGAATACACGGTCGTGACCCTTCGTCACCGTCTTCGCCTTCGCCTGCGCACTGGACACCCTCACCGAGCCCGAAGGAGTCGTATGACTGACCCCGGCACCGGTAAGGAAGCGGGGAACGTTTCGCGCCGCGCGGTGCTGACCATCGTGGTGCACGCCGATGGCAAGGCCAGGGTGGGCGGAGTCCCCGTAACGGTGCCCGCCGGCTCGGACATCGCGGCGGTCCGTGCCGCCGCCATGGCCGCCGCCGTTTCCATCGTCGCCCGGACGGGACGGGCGATGCGGGCGCTCGCGCACGAACCGGACGGTTCCACCTGGCCCTTGGTCGTCCATCCGGACGGAACCGTGGAGGACGGGGCGGAGGCCGGCGCCTCAGGGGAAGCTGCGGCCCCGCGCGACACGGCCACAGCGGCCGGCGCTTCCCCTGTCCGTCACCCCGCGGCCGCAGCCGCGCCCGGGACGCTCGTCCTGGGGACCGTCCTTTTGACCCCCGTCGAGGTTCCGCCGCCGCCTCAGCGGCTGCGGAGCCGGCTGGAGCGGATCGGCGAAGCCGGAGGATCCGGGAACATCGAAGCGGCCGTCGCCATGGTCGCGGACCTGGAACGCGACGTCAGTGCGGAGTTCGGGGAAGGGCACCCGTACGCTCTGCAGGCCCGTGCGGTGAAGGCCCACGTCAGCGCCATCGCCCACGACTGGGTGCGAGCCGCCGACACGTACCTCGGGATCGCGGCGGCATGGCTGGAAGTCGACGGGGCGGCGGGCTCTCAGGTCATGCAGAGTGCCTCCAATGCCCACGCCTGCTGGCTGCGCGTGCCCGGCGCCGGCGAAAGCGAACGGATCGGGGAAGCGGTCGTCCGGCTGTGGCAGCAGGTGCCCGGCGCCGACCGGCAGCTGAGAGCGGCCCGGCTCCGGCGGGACGAGGCCGGTCGGCAAGCGGCGCTCATTCCGTAACGCTTCCGTTTCCAACTGCGACCACACCGTACCGATGCTGTGTCAATTCCCTTTTGCTTGTGCTGTCATGATGAATCATCAGTGCTACTGGGACGAGACACAGTCGTTCCTTGGTGTCTCACGGGGGAAAGTAGATGGAGATGCGATTTGGTGCACACGGAGAAACAAGTGACGTCCTCACCCTGGCTGTAAGGGAAGGCGAATGGTCTGTCCGGATATCCACGGGGCTGGACCCTTCCGAGCCTTCCCTGCTGCTGTCGCTGCCTCGGGGACTGTTCGTGCGGCACGACGGGGCGATGCGCCGGCTGGGTGCCCATTCGGGCCCGGCGGTCGAGAGCGACCCCGAATACCTGAGCGCCCTCTGGGGCTTCACGCGCCTGGGGCATGAAGGGGATCTCGCCGAAATCGACGAGGTGCCACTGATCGGCATACGGGCGCTCGCGCGCGGCCTGTCGGTGGACTTGGCGGGGTGTCCGTGGCTCGCCCACCCGGGCCCGCTGGACGTGCCTGAGGAATGGCGGAGTGCCGGTGGACAAGGATCATGTCTCTTGGGGATCTGCTTCGAACTCGACCTGTGCGCAGCCGACGCCGACGAGCGCTTTCTGCAGGAGGCCTCTCAGGGCCGGGCAGTTCTGGGACAGGTGAGTGTTGTGAGCACTGCAACTGGATTGACATCGACTCGATGCGGAAAGTCATGAGGTAACGTCTGTACACAAGTATCGTGCGCCCTCATAGTGATCCTAGCCTCGGGCGCCGAGTGAGAGCTGGAGAAGCTGCCTATGAGCACCTCGGACATTCCTCAGCGCACTCGCCCGCAGCGGCGTCGCATGGTGACTCCGAAGGCGTCGATGTCACGGCGTCCTGTGGGAGTGGACGAGGCCGAGGCGCTGCCGGGCGAGCTCGAACCTCTCGAGTGGAGCCCGAGCCGTGGCCCCATCACGGAGGAAGAGGCCCTGGGGGTCCTGCGCCGTAGGCGGCGGAACGAGCTGAGTCAGGCACCGAAGCGGGAGGGCGCCAAGCGCCCCGAGGTGCCGACGGAGCTGCCGGCGGTTGACGCCCGGAAGGTACCGGTCGTCAACCGCTTTCCCGCCCGCTATCTGGCGATCGCGCACGCGCGAGCCGAGGTGGAGGGCACCAACTTGACGGCCATCCTCGAAGAGATGCTGGTCAAGTACGCCACAGGAAAGCCCACCCGGCCGCAGACCGTGAGCCGTCGATTGCTGTCCTTGTACACTCGCGAGGACTAGCCCGACGGCCCAGGCCGCGGCTGGGCGATGAACGTTGGGGGAGAGTAAGCGTGTCCAGGATTGGTGTCTTCGGCGCCATGTCGACTGCCGAGACCGACGACAGTGAGTTGCCGCCCGACTTCGCCCGGCAGCTGCCTTCGACGGAGAACCGCCCGCCGGTGGCCGGGACCGCGGCACCCGAGCCGGAGTCCGGGCAGATTCGGACTTCCGCGCCGCAGACCATGCCCGAACCCGCTTCTCAGCAGCCCTATGCTCCGGCGCCCCTTCCCACGCCTGCACCTGTACCGGGGTCCTTCGGGGGTTTCGGCCCGGCCGGCGATGAACCCGCTCCCGCCCCGGTACCACTGCCTCAAGGCGTGAGCCTTCCGGCCGCCAACCCCTACGCGGGTCATTACCAGTCACCCCCGGCCCCCGGTGCCGCGCCCGCCACCGGGCAGGGCGCCGCGGAGCCCAGCCGACTGCCCGGACTGCGCCGGTTCGCCGGCCGGAGCAAGCCGTCCGGGCCCGAGCAGCAGCGCCTGGCCCGGTTGCAGACGCCCACACACCGCCCGTACCGGATCAGCGTCACCAGCATCAAGGGCGGCGTGGGCAAGACGACGACGTCGGCGATGCTCGGTTTGACGTTCGGCCGCCACCGCGAGGACCGGACGATCGTGGTGGACGCCAATCCGCACGCCGGGACCCTCGCGGACCGGCTCCTCGGCGAGCGCGTCATGCCGACGGTGCGCGACCTGGTCAGCGCGGAGCAGCGCATGCGGGCAGTGAACGGCAGGGGCCTCACGGAACCCGCCCAGATCCACCAGTACCTCGGCCAGACGGACCGGCTCATGGTGGCGGCCAGCGAACAGAACCCCGAGATCAGCGAGTCGTTCGACGAAGAGGACTACCGCCGGACCCAGGACATCCTGGCCCGGGCCTTCGACATCATCATCACCGACAGTGGTACGGGAATGAAGCACTCCGGGATGCGCGGCACGCTGGCGGTGACGGACCGTCTCATCGTGGTGGCCGCTCCCCGCTTCGACGCCGCCCGGCGAGCCGTCAAGACCCTGGACGAGGTGTACGCACAGGGGTACCCGGAGCTGGTGAAGGACGCCGTCGTCGTGATCACGATGGATACGCCGAAGGCCGTCGGCATCAACTTCGACACCCTCGTCCAGTATTTCCAGCGATTGTGCACCACCGTGGTGCAGATCCCGTACGACCGGCTGCTCTACGCCGGCGGGACGATCGACTACGACCGGGTGTCCGCCGACACCCGTGGTGCGTACATGGACCTGGCTTCGTTGCTGGCGGACGGTTTCACCACCGGGTCGCCCGCGGTCTGACGGACGGTCGGCGGAGGTGGCCGTCCGTCAGCCGTGCGCCCGGCCGGCGACGAGCCACTTCCCGTCGAGCAGGCGCAGTTGGAGAACCATGCCGTCACGCGCGGCGTCGCCGCCCCCGTCCCAGACGGTCCGTGCCGTGTAGGAGACCTGCACCCAGCGTTCGGTGTCACTGGCCGGTGCCTCGGGCGGGGTCACCGCGCCCAGCTCCTCCGCGGTGACGCGGACGTCGCTCTTCTTCGCCTGCTCGCACTCGCGGTCACACCGGTCCCCGCCCGCGTTCTGGAGGGACTTCAGGTAGTCGGCGGTCGTGTACGGCTTGATCTGATCGAGGTACGTGCGCGGGCCCGGGTCGTCCTTCCAGCGGCGCTTGATGTACGCGTACACATAGGCCTTGGCCACCATCTCGGGGTTCTTGAAGTCGACACTCGCGCCGGATCCGGGCGTCGGAACCGGGGACGCGCCGCCCGCGGGCTCGCCCCCGGCGCCCGTACCGGGGGCGGCGCTCACCCGCGAGCTCGGGGAGGCCGGCGCGGGCTGAGGCTTCTTCGCGCCCTGGCTGCAGCCGCTCAGCAGCGCGGCTGCCACCGCCGTCACCAGGCATGCCCGCGACAGCCGTAGCGCGGTCGCCCCTCCCGTGTCCCTCCGGGTCTGTGACCTGCTCATATTTCCCTCCGAGGGCCGATGAGCGGAATACCGGCCGCCTGGGTGCCACCGGAGTCCTTGCCGGACCCGGAGCCCTCCTTGAGGATGCGCGAACCGCCGATCCACTGGTTCATCCAGTAGCTGTTCTTGCTGACTTCGGTCACGATCTCGACGTTCTTGCCGGTTCGGGGCGCGTGGATCATCGAATCGTTGCCCAGGTACATGCTCACGTGATGGATGCCGGGGACCGTTCCGTCGCTCGACCAGAACATCAGGTCTCCGGGTTTGAGATCGGTGTAGTTGTGCACCCGGGTACCCGCTTCCCACTGATTGCCCGTGTAGGGGTACAAGCTGATGCCCACCTGTGCGTAAGCATGGTGCATCAGCCCCGAGCAGTCGAAGCCCGGAGGCATCGGAGGCGGACACCGCTCCTCATTGGTCGGGCCCTTCTCGTCACCGCCGGCCCAGCAGTAGGGCGTGCCGATCCATCGTTTGGCCGCGGCGATGACCTTGCCCACGTCCCCTTCCAGGCCCACGTCCGTGCACTTGATGTCCTTGGCGCGACCGACGATCTTTCCCGCCAGGCTTTCCCATTTGTCGTAGGCCTCGGGGAAGGCCGACGCCTGGACCTTCTGAGCCGCCTGCCCCTTGCCCATCGTCTCCCACTTGTAGGCGAGGAGCCCCGGGGGGTTGGGCGGGGCCGGGTGGTTCGGTCCTCCGAAGAATGCCTTGGCGGAGTAGTTCGGATCCATGATCTCGTCGATGCTGCCCCAGCCCGCCGAGGGACGCTGCTGGAAGAGCCCGACGCTGTCGCGGTCGCCGCCTCTGATGTTCTCCAGCTTGCTCTCCTGGAGGGCCGTCATGATGGCGATGATGAGGCCGTTCTCGGGTATCTTCGTCGCCTCTCCGACGTGCACGATCACCGCGGCATTGGCCATCTGCTGCTTGTCCACCGTGTGCCAGCCGTAGCCGGGGATGTGCTCCTTCAGGGTCTCGCCCCCAGGGTCGCAGACCGTTCCGGGCGGGACGCCGCCGCTGCTTCCGCCGCCCTTGGATCCGCCCAGGCTTCCGTTGAACACCCCTGCCATGGCGACGATGGCGCCGCTACCGGCAAGGAACAGTCCACCGCCGCTGAACAGGAACGCGCAGACAAGCACGATGACGATGAGCGTCTTCTTGTCCACCGGCCGTCGCGCCCCCCGTCTGTAGCGCCCCCCGAGGACACTCGTGTCTATACCTTACGAGTAAGTGTCTATACTTCCAATCGCCTTGGGCAATGAACGGGAAGGGACCAACACCGTGTCCGAACAGCCGACTTCCGTCCCGCTGGGTCCCCAGAAAGCCTCGGCCCACGCACTTGCGGTTGTCATGCGCGACTACCTCTCCTACGGAGAGAGCGGTATGGAGGACCTCAGGACGGCGGTGAACGCCCGGAGGCGCAAGCCCGTCATCAGCGCGTTCTGCGGCGAGCTCCATCAGATCCTGACGAACCAAGCTCCCATACCGACGGAAGTCATCAATCGCGAGTTCCGACGCCGGGCGAAGGAAGAGGCCGCTGCAGGCGAGGGCGCGTCGGACGAGCCGGTGGTGTACGACGACCAAGAGGCATACGAGGCCCTGGCCGACCTCTGGGACTACCTCGGCCTGAACCCCGACGGAGAGCCGGAAGACAGCGACGCGACGCTGAAGTCGGCCATCCGCGAACGCCGTTCCCAGCTGCTGTGGGTCGACGGCGATCCGGTCGAGGCGCTGAAGGCCTGGATGTCGTGGCGCTCCCTCGCCCTCTTCCTCGGCGGGTCCGTCCTCTGCACCGCGAGCTGGGCGCTGTACGAGAGGATCGACATCGGATTCGTCCGCGGCCTCCTTCTCCTGCTGACCATCATCGGCTTCGTCGGAGCGAGCATCGGCGGCGGCGCGCTCTGGCTGCGGCGCGTGCGCTACGTCAATCCGGACGCCTTCCTGCCGAAGAAGCCGGAACCGAAGGAAGAACGTCGCTGACCGATCGGAAGCCGCCGGTCGTCAGGAAGCCGATCCACGAGGGCCGGCCGCTCACGCCGGCGGGTCGTCTCGGGCACGGCGGTTGACCGAAGCCGGCCGGCACGGGGTCGAGCATCGCGCCGACCCGCCGGGTCCCCGCGGTCAGTCCCGGGCCGCGCTGCGGCCGGGGTCGTCCGTGCCCGCGATGGCCGTGAGCGTGGAGTCGGTGATCTCCACCAGATCCCGTACCCGGCCGAACTCGGCCTTCTGTACGGGGGCGAGAGCGGCGACGACCGACAGGCCTACGGCCGAGGCCGGCAGCGGGGCGAGCGCGTGGCGCGGGGGCGGAGTCCGCTCCGCGTCCGCCGGGGGCCCGTACGTCATGCGGAGCGCGCCTCCCGCCGGGCCGCGGCGGCCGCGGGCAGTGCGCACGCCAGGGCGGCCACGGCCGCGAAGGCGGTGACGTCGCGGAAGACGGTGTAACCGAGCAGCAGGCTCGTGACGTAGGCGACCGCCCAGGTGCCGACCACCCTGAGGTGGCGGCCGCCGTGGCCGCGCGGGACCACGGGCTGCCGCGTGGCGAACAGGGACAGGCCCACGACGACCGCGGCGTTGCCCGCCGTGCCCACCAGGGTGCCCGTCCGCCCGTGCCACAGCAACACCACGGGAACGAGGAGGAGTTGCCACCCGGCGAAGGCCCACAGGTAGGCGGCGTACCACCCGCTCTTCCCGCGGGTGTGGCCCTCGATCCGCGCGATGCCCCGCAACGACGCGATGGCGTCGGCCCGTTCCCCCATGACGGAGTCCTCCCGTTCGCCTCCGGGCCTCCCCGAAACATGCCGGCCCGGCATCTGCTTGCCACATTAGCGAGTGGATGCCGGGCCGACGGGGAAGGGCCTTTCGCGCGTGGCGGTCCGTCAGGCGTGCGCGGTGGCCGCCGGGTCGGGAACCAGGCCGTCGGCCACCAGTCCCGCGAGCACCGCCCGTCCCAGGGCGTGGACGGCCGACTGGGGGCGGACCATCACCGTGAACTCTTTGATCCGGCCCGCCCCGTCGAACTGCAGCAGGTCGATGCCGTGGATCTGTTTCCCGTCCACCACGGCACGGAAGGGCAGGACCACCGACGGCGCCTCCCCGCCGTCGGCGCTCGTCTCGGCCGCGCCGTCCAGCCGGCCCAGGTAACGGAGGTCTCCGAAGACGCGCAGCAGCACGCCGAACAGGCCCAGCACCATCGGCCTGCCCTCGAAGGGGGTGAACTTCACCGGGCTGTACAGCCGGACGTCCTCGGTGAACAGGTCGTCCAGCGCGCTGAGATCGCGCTTCTCCACGGCGGTGCGGAAGCGTTCGGCGGTCTCCATGACCCCTCCAGGTGCTCGGAACACACGGGAATGCGGCAGCTACTCAAGAATGTGACTAGTCAGTTTTTTGAGTATGATGCCGGGGCGGACGATCAAAGGGAAGGGGGCGGCGGGATGGCCTTGAAACACGCGGTGCTGGCGGCGCTGCTCGACGGCGAGTACAGCGGGTACCAGCTGGCGAAGGCCTTCGACGTGGGCGTCGCGAACTTCTGGCACGCCCTGCCCCAGCAGCTCTACGCCGAACTGGCCAAGCTGGAGCAGGACGGACTGGTGGAGGGCCGGCAGGTGGTCCAGGAGAGCCGGCCCAACAAGCGGCTGTTCCGGGTCACCGACGCGGGCCGGGCCGAGCTGGAGCGGTTCGCCGACGCACCACCGAAACCCTCCTTCATCCGCGACGACCTGCTGGTCAAGGTGCAGAGCGCCGACCGCATCGGCACCGGAGCGGTGATCGAACAGCTTGAGGAGCGGGCCGCCGCCGCGACGGCCAAGATCGAGCTGCTCGGCGCGATGCTTCGCACCATGCGCGGCACCGCGGACGAAGCGGAATACCTGCTCCGGGGCGAGCGCATCGGCGGGTACCTGACCTGCCTGCGCGGCCTGGCCTTCGAACAGGGCCACCGGGACTGGTGCCTGAGGATCGCGGCCGTACTCAAGGAGAGGCAGGGAGCACGTGCCGAACGGTGAACCCATCCGCTACGTCGCCCTGGGCGACAGCCAGACCGAAGGGCTCGGGGACGGGGACGACACGACCGGCCTGCGGGGCTTCGCCGACCGGCTCGCCGCGCATCTCGCGACCGCCCACCCCGGCCTGCTCTACGCCAACCTGGGCGTGCGCGGCCGGCTCGCCGCCCAGGTCCACGCCGAACAGCTGGCGCCCGCCCTCGCCCTGCGCCCCGACGTGGTGACCGTCGTCGCCGGGGTGAACGACCTGCTCAGGCCCCGGTTCGACGCGGCCGCGACGGCCGGGCACCTGGAGGAGATGTTCGCCGCGCTCACGGCCGCCGGAGCCCGCGTGGCGACCGTGACCTTCCCCGACGTGGCACGGATCGCGCCGATGGCCCGGCCCCTGGCTCCCCGCGTGGCCGCGATCAACACCCACATCCGCGCCGCCGCCGCCCGGCACGGGGTCGCCGTGGCCGAAACCGGTCGGGCCGACGCCGCCAACGACCCCCGGATGTGGAGCACGGACCGGCTCCACGCCAGCCCCCTCGGCCACGCCCGGATCGCCGCCGCCCTCGCCGAAGCCCTCGCCGTGCCCGGTTTCGGCGACACCTGGACCCACCCGCTGCCGCCCCGCCCGGCCCGGGGCGTCGTGCGGAGCGCGGCGGCCGAACTCGGCTGGATGGCCGGATTCCTCGGCCCGTGGCTCGGCCGCCGCCTGCGCGGCGCCTCCTCCGGCGACGGCCGTACCGCCAAGCGCCCCGACCTCCGCGCCCTCGACGCCCCGGCGCCCTGACCCCGGCGCCTATCGGGCCGCCGGGACGTCCGTGTGGACGAGGGCGAAGACCGCGCCCTCCGGGTCCGCGACCGTGGCCACCCGGCCGCGGACGCCGTCGCGGGGCGGCGCGACGATCCGTCCGCCCAGCTCGGTCACCCGGGCGGCGGTCGCGTCGGTGTCCGCCACCTCGAAGTACGTCATCCAGTGCGGCCCCCGGTCGTGCGGCAGCGACCGGCCGACCCCGTGCACCGCGGCGACCGGACGGCCGCCCAGGAGCAGGGTCAGGTGGTCGAAGTCGGCGGACGAGGAGGGGTGCTCCTCCGCCTCGTGGCCGAAGACGTGCTGGTAGAACTTGCCGACCGTCGAGGTGTCCTGGGTGACCAGCTCGTTCCACACCGGGGCTCCGGGCACCCCAGGCCGGCGCGTGCCCGGATGGGCCCCGGCCTGCCAGATGCCGAAGATCGCGCCCAGTGGGTCGGAACAGATCGCCATCCGGCCGGCCGCCCCGGCGTCCAGCGGTCCGACCGCGACCGTCCCGCCGCAGGAGCGGATCGCCTCGGCGGTGGCGTCCGCGTCATCGGTGGCGAAGTACGTGGTCCACGCCACCGGAAGGTGACGGTCCGGCGGCATCTCCCCGACGCCCGCCACCTCCTGTCCGTCGAGGAGGGCCCGTACGTACGGGCCCAGCTGGTTCGGGCCCGGCTCGTACTCCCAGCCGAAGAGGTCCGCGTAGAAGTCCTCGGTGTTCCCGAGTCCGTGCACCATCAGGCTCACCCAGCACGGTGTGCCGGGCGGGCGCTGCGAAACCCCCGCTGCCGCCGTCATGTCAGCCGTCTCCTGCCGTCGTGTCCCTGTTCCCCGCTGATGCTTCCACTCCGCGAGACCCGGCGCGCCCCGACCGGGCCGGGTGACGGCGGCCCGGAGCAGAGTGACCGAATCACTGCTGCCCGTCGATGTCCGGCTTGTTACGCGGGGCCGGGCGGGGGAGGAGGATGACCCCATGACTGCGATTCTCTCGGCCTCCGAACTGATGAGCGAGATGGCCGGTTCCCGGCCGCCGGTGCTCCTGGACATCCGCTGGCAGCTGGGCGGCCCCGACCAGCGCCCCGCCTACGAGGCCGGGCACCTGCCCGGCGCGGTGTACGTCGACCTCGACCACGAACTGGCAGGTCCGCCCGGGTCGGGCGGCCGTCACCCGCTGCCGGACCCGGAGGCCTTCGGCGCCGTGATGCGCCGGGCCGGGGTCCGCTCGGACGTGCCGGTGGTCGTGTACGACGGTGGGCAGGGCTGGGCCGCCGCACGTGCCTGGTGGCTGCTGGGCTGGACGGGTCACCCCGACGTGCGCGTCCTGGACGGGGGCCTGGCCGCTTGGGCGGCCGCGGCCGGTGCGGTGACCGCCGACACGCCCACTCCCGGGGAGGGCGATTTCAAGCCAAACCCGGGGGCTCGGGGGCTGCTGGACGCCGACGCGGCGGCCTCGCTCGCCCGCTCGGGAGTGCTGCTCGACGCCCGTGCCGGGGAGCGGTACCGCGGTGAGGTGGAGCCCATCGATCCGGTCGGCGGCCACATCCCGGGCGCCGTGTCGGCCCCGACCACGGAGAACGTCGGTCCGGACGGCCTGTTCCTGCCGGCCGAGGCGCTGCGTGCGCGGTTCGCCGGGCTGGGTGCCACCGGGGGCACCGAGGTGGGCGTGTACTGCGGCTCCGGGGTGTCCGGAGCGCACGAGGTGCTGGCCCTGCGGGTGGCGGGAATCGAGTCGGGCCTCTACGCGGGCAGCTGGTCGCACTGGTCCTCCGACCCCGCGCGGCCGGTGGCCACGGGCCCGAACCCCTGACGGGAACGCCGGGTCGGCACCCCGTCCGGGGCGCCGACCCGGCGGCTACTCCTGCTTCTTGCGCCGGGTGCCGAACACGATCTCGTCCCAGCTGGGCACCGCCGCGCGGCGTCCGGGGCGGACTCCGTCGGCCTCGGCCTGCCGGTCCGTCGTTCCGGTCAGCCGGTCGCGGTGGCCCGCCACCGTACGGGGCATCAGCACGTCGGCGTACGCCGTGCCGGCTCCGGCCGACGCGGCGGCCGGGGGCTCCTCGCTCTCGGCCTCCTCGGCGGGGACCTCGGCCCGGTCGGTACGGTCCGGGACCACCAGGTCGCCCCGGAAGCTCGGGACCGCTTCCAGCAGGCTGGTCAGCGTGTCCCGCTCTTCCTCCGGCTCCGGGACGGGCGCGGGGGCGGCGCGCCCCTCGACCCGTTCGAGCTGCCGGTCGAGGGCGCGTTCCAACGGCCGGTCGAGGGTGCGGTCCAGTGGCCGGTCCCGCGGCAGCCGGGCGATCCTCGGTACGAAGGGGAAGGTCGGCTCCGGGGTCGAGGGCAGGTCGTCCGCCTCGCCGATCAGGGAGCGCGCCTCGTCGTCCACGGCCACGACCAGCCGGCGCGGCGGGTCGTAGGTCCAGCTCGCGGAGTGCGGTTCGGTGGCCACCCGGTAGACCAGCAGCACCTCCCAGGTGCCGTCGTCGCGGCGCCAGGAGTCCCACTGGACGGAGTCCTTGTCGGCCCCCCGCAGGGTGAGCCGTTCCTGCACGGCCTCGCCGAGCTGCGGTCCGGTGTTCTCGCCGGGGCGGCGCACGGGGGTCTTGCGGGCCCGCTCCGCCATGAAGGCGCGCTCGGCCAGGACGGGACCCTCGAAGCGGCGGACCCGGTCGACCGGGATGCCGGCGAGCTGCGCGACCTCCTCCGCGGAGGCACCGGCCCGTATGCGGGCCTGGATGTCGCGGGGGCGGAGGTGGCTCTCCACCTCGATCTCGATCTGGTTCAGGCGCGCGCGGTCATTGCGCACGGCAGCCCGCAGCCGCTCGTCGATCGGAAGCGTGTACTCCGTGCTGTCCGCAGCCTTGAGCACCAGTCGTGTGCCGTCATTGGAGACGGCCACGACACGCAGTTCGGGCATGGGGACCTCCCGGGTGGTGCCTGCCGACGTCACGTGCGTCGCTGCTTCCGCTAGTCGAGTGTGGCCTGCCCGGGTGCAGCCTGCCACAACCTTGCCGAGTTAAACCGGCGTGTCGGGCATGCGCCCTTGATCGACGTTATGGCACGGTTACCTGTTGGGCACGCACAGTGACCGAGTGGTTACTGTGCGCAGCAGGAGCCCGTGCGATACCGCGGCATCACCGGTCTTGAGTGCCGTTTCTCCATCAGCCGGCCCCCTCTCCCGAGTCCGGACATCCGTAAGGAAGGACGGCCCCAGGGCTCGCCACAGTACTCCATTCGGGCCACCTGGGTGGACCGCCGCGCCGCCGAAGTTGTCCGGGGTGGCGGGAGTTGGGCTGCCCGAAATCGGGTCCGCGAGGGGGGCCACCTGCAAACCGGTCCGTTTTCGGGTGTCTTGCTTCACAGAATCCCCAGAAGCGGAACTATCCCTTTCGCCCGGGTGTCAGTAACTGCTGGAAGAGGAGAAGCGCGAGAGGCAGGACACACCCGGATGGCGATGGGTCAGAAGGCGGCGGGGGAAACCGAACCGGAGGAGTCCGGGGGCCGGAAGCTCGATCTGAGCGTCACCCAGATAGCGGGCTCCTCCCTGGCGACGGTCGCGGCGGCCCTGCTCGCCTCGAAACTGGGCGTCTACGGGACCATCCTGGGCGCCGGCGTGGTGAGCGTGGTCGCCACCGCGGGCGGCCCGGTCATCCAGCACGTCTTCCGGCGCACCGGCGACCAACTGCGCGGGAGCGCGCGCGCCGGGGCCGGTCGGGTGGTGCAGCCGGCCGCCGCCGAGCGGGCGCCCGGCCCCGGCGGGATCACGGAGGAGTTCGGCGAGGCCACCGTGCACGGCACCCGCGTACGGGGCTGGAGGCGGACGGCGGTGGCCTCCGGGGCGGCGTTCGCCCTCGCCATCGGCGGCCTCGGGACCTACGAGGCCCTGGCCGGCACCTCGATCAGCAGCGACGGCGGCACCCTGCTGTCGGGCGGCTCCCGCAAGGCCCCCGACCACCGTCCCGCACCCCCGGAGGACGGGCGGGACGGCGGCGGCGCGGGCGAGCGCGGGGGGAAGGACGGGAAGAAGCCGGGCTCCGGTCCCTCCCCGGACCCCTCGGCCTCCCGCGGTTCGGGCGGACACGGCACCGGCGGGACCCCGTCCGGGAGCCCGACGCCGCCGGCCCCGGACCCGTCGGCCTCTCGGGCCGCCACGCCCTCGAAGTCCGCCACCCCGCCCGGTCCGACGCCCGGCACCGGCGGCACCGGAACGAGCTCGGGAACCGGCGGCGGAACGGGCTCCGGAACCGGGCAGGGCGCCGACGGCGCGGAGCGGCAGGGCGGGGGCACCCCTTGAGCGGGGGCCCCTTGAGCGGGGGCCCCTGAGTGGGGGGGCACCCCCGGGGTTCACTCGCCGAGCACGCGCCGCAGGTAGTCGTTGCCGAACACCCGGTCCGGGTCGAGCCGGTCGCGCAGCGCGGTGAACTCCCCGAAGCGCGGGTAGACCCCGGCGAGGTACTCCGCGTCCCGGGTGTGCACCTTGCCCCAGTGCGGCCGCCCGCCGTGCGCGGTGAAGATGCGCTCCGCGGCCGTGAAGTAGGCCTGGTACGGGGTGCCCTTGTACATGTGCACCGCGATGTACGCGGTCTCCCGTCCCGAGGCCGTGGACAGGGTGATGTCGTCGGCCGGGGCCGTGCGCACCTCCACGGGGAAGCTGATCCGCAGCGGGGAGCGGTCGACCATCGCCTTGAGTTCCCGCAGCGCCTCGACCAGCCGCTCGCGCGGAAGGGCGTACTCCATCTCCACGAAGCGCACCCTGCGAGGGCTGGTGAACACCTTGTACGGGATGTCCGTGTAGGTGCGCGCCGACAGGGCGCGGCTGGCCACCCGGGCGATCGCGGGGACGGTCGCCGGGACGGCGCGGCCCAGCGAGTTGACGGCCTGGAAGACGCCGTTGGAGAGCAGTTCGTCCTCCACCCAGGCGCTGACGGCGCCGGGCGGGGCGGCCGGGCCCTGGCTGCGGTTGTTCCGCTTGGTGTTGCAGTTGCCGGTGTGCGGGAACCAGTAGAACTCGAAGTGTTCGTTCTCCGTGACGTGCTGGTCGAACTCGGCGGTCACCCGGTCGAAGCCCATGGGCTCCTCACGGGCGGTCAGGAAGAAGAGCGGCTCGACCGCGAAGGTGATCGCGGTGACGATGCCCAGGGCGCCGATGCCGAGCCGGGCGGCGGCGAAGACCTCCGGGTGCTCCTTCTCCGAGCAGGCCAGGACCCGGCCGTCCGCGGTGACCAGCTCCAGGCCGCGGATCTGGGCGGCGATCGAGGCCGAGTCGCGGCCGGTGCCGTGGGTGCCGGTGCTGGTGGCGCCCGACACGGTCTGTTCCATGATGTCGCCCATGTTCGTGAGCGACAGTCCCTGGGCGGCCAAGGCCCGGTTGAGGTCCTTGAGGACCGTGCCGGCCGCCACCGTGACCGTCCCGGCGGCCCGGTCGACGGACAGGATCCCGGCCAGGGCCTGGGGTCGTACGAGCACGCCGTCGGTCGCCGCCGCCGCGGTGAAGGAGTGGCCGGTGCCGACCGCCTTCACCCGCAGCCCCTCCTCGGCGGCCCTGCGGACCGCCTCCTGTAGCTCCCCGACCGAGGCCGGGCTCACCACCCGCGCGGGCGTGGCGGTGATGTTGCCCGCCCAGTTATGCCACGTGGTCCGCCGGTGCTTCTGCGCTGCTGTCCCCGTCGCCATCGGTGGAAGGCTCCTCCCCTTGCGCCGGCCTCGTCAGCCGGCGGTAACCCGCGAACGCCACCGCCGCCGCGGCCGTCCCCGCCGCGATCGAGACGACGTACCCGCGCTGGGCGCCGGCCGCGTCGATGACGAGACCGGTCACGGAGGAGCCGACCGCGACCCCGACCGCCAGGCCGGTGCTGATCCAGGTCATGCCCTCGGTGAGCTTCGCGCGTGGTACGTGCGCTTCGATCAGGGCCATCGTGGTGATCATCGTGGGAGCGATGGCGAGGCCCGAGACGAAGAGCGCCACGGCCAGAAACGGAAGGTTCCCGGCCAGTAGGAGGGGGATCATACTCACGGCCATCGCACAGATGCCCAGTACCCACCTGAGTTCCGTCCGGCCCTTGAGATGGAGCAGCCCGAAGACGATGCCGGCCAGGCAGGATCCGGCCGCCCAGATGGCCAGGATGAAGCTGGCCGCGGACTTGTGGCCCTGCTCCTCGGCGAAGGCCAGGGTGGACACGTCGATGGAGCCGAAGATCGCTCCGGTGGCCACGAAGGTGGCCGTCAGCACCTGGAGACCGGGGGACCGCAGGGCCGACGTGTGCTTCGCCTCCGCCTCGCGCGGGTGCGGGGCGGGCTCGGTGGAGCGCTGCGCGGTGAGCAGCCAGACGCCGACGAGCAGGCAGACGGCCGCGATCAGCGGTCCGGCTTCGGGGAACCAGGTGGTGGAGAGCCCGATGGCGAGGATCGGGCCGAAGATGAAGCAGACCTCGTCGACGACGGACTCGAAGGAGTACGCGGTGTGCAGCTCGCGGGGGGAGTCCCGGTAGAGCGTGGTCCAGCGGGCGCGGACCATCGAGCCGACGCTCGGTACGCAGCCCGCGATCGCCGCGAAGACGAAGAGGGTCCAGTCGGGGAGGCCGTTCGCGGCGGCCACCAGGAGTCCGGCGACCGCGGCGACGGAGATCAGGGTGGCGGGGCGCAGGACCCGGCGCTGTCCGTACTGGTCCACCAGCCGGGAGACCTGGGGGCCGATGACCGCGGCGGCGAGGGCCAGGGTGCCGGTCAGGGCGCTGGCCATCGCGTAGCGCCCGGTGATCTCGGAGATCATCGTGAGGATGCCGACGCCCACCATGGAGATCGGCAGCCGGCCTATGAGGCCGGCGGCGCTGAACCCCTTGGTGCCGGGGGCCGCGAAGATCGCGCGATAGGGACTGGGCAAGGTGTCTCCGTAAGGGACGTCGTCGGCCCATACAGGTTACGACCGCCGACACGGGACCCGCACGGGGACCGGACGCGGGAGCCCCGTCCGGCCAAATGAACTTAGGGTCACCTTACCTGCGACGCGTCCGCGATGCGGACCGGGCGGTTCTCCCCGGCGAACCCCGGGTGGCAGGATTCGAGGCATGTCAGACCAGCTCCGTGCCCCCGAAGCGCCCGTGGCCGAAGGCCTCGCCGCCCCCTACGACGCCCTCCTGCTGCTGTCCTTCGGCGGCCCCGAGGGACCCGACGACGTCGTGCCGTTCCTGGAGAACGTCACCCGCGGGCGCGGGATCCCGCGCGAGCGGCTCAAGGAGGTCGGGCAGCACTACTTCGGCTTCGGCGGCGTCAGCCCCATCAACGGGCAGAACCGCGAGCTGCTGGACGCGCTGCGCAAGGACTTCGCCGGGCACGGGCTGGACCTGCCCGTGTACTGGGGCAACCGGAACTGGGCCCCGTACCTGACCGACGTGCTGCGCGAGATGGCCGCCGACGGGTGCCGCCGCATCGCCGTCCTGGCCACCAGCGCCTACGCCTCGTACTCGGGCTGCCGCCAGTACCGCGAGAACCTCGCGGACGCCCTGGCCACCCTCGCCGAGGAGGGCGTGGCCGAACTGCCCCGGGTCGACAAACTGCGGCACTACTTCAACCACCCCGGCTTCGTGCAGCCCATGATCGACGGCGTCCTCGCCTCGCTGGCCGGGCTGCCGGACGCGGTCCGCGACGGCGCGCACCTGGTCTTCACCACCCACTCCATCCCGACCGCGGCCGCCGACACCTCGGGCCCCCTGGAGGAGCACGGCGAGGGCGGCGCCTACGTCAGGCAGCACCTGGACGTGGCAGGGGTGATCGCCGACGCCGTCCGGGCGGAGACGGGAACCGAACGGCCCTGGGAGCTCGTTTACCAGTCGCGCAGCGGCGCCCCGCACATCCCGTGGCTGGAGCCCGACATCTGCGACCACCTGGAGGCCCTGCACGGGGCGGGAGCCCCGGCGGCGGTGATGGTGCCGATCGGCTTCGTCTCCGACCACATGGAGGTCCTCTACGACCTCGACACCGAGGCCACGGCGAAGGCCGCCGAACTGGGCCTGCCCGTCGCCCGGTCGGCGACGGTCGGCGCGGACCCGCGGTTCGCGGCGGCCGTGCGCGAGCTCCTGGTGGAGCGGGCCGCGGCGGAGCGGGGCGAGGACGTGGAGCGCTGCGCGCTGGGCCTGCTGGGCCCGAGTCATGATCTGTGTGCCGTGGGCTGCTGCCCGGCGCGGGGGCCCCGGCCCGCCGCCGCGGGCGCGGACAGCCCGTACGCGTGAGGGAGTGGGAACGTGATCTCCGAAGAGTTGAAGGCCGAACTGCTGGAAGTGGCCCGGGAGGCCGCCCTGCAGGCGGGTGAGCTGCTGCGCGACGGGCGCCCCGCCGACCTGGCGGTGGCGGCGACGAAGAGCAGCCCGATCGACGTGGTGACCGAGATGGACATCGCGGCCGAGAAGCTCATCACGGGCCTGCTCGCGGAGCGCCGGCCCGAGGACGGCCTGCTCGGCGAGGAAGGGTCCGACACCCCGGGCACGAGCGGGGTCCGCTGGGTCATCGACCCGCTGGACGGCACGGTGAACTACCTCTACGGGCTGCCGAGCTGGGGCGTCTCCATCGCCGCCGAGTACCACGGCGAGACCGTGGTCGGGGTCGTCGCGGCGCCGATGCGCGGCGAGACGTACCACGCCGTGCTCGGGGGCGGCGCGTGGAAGGGCGGCGAGCGGCTGGCCTGCCGGGCCGACGCGCCGCTGGACCAGGCGCTGCTGAGCACCGGCTTCGCGTACGTCCAGACGAGGCGGGCCCATCAGGCGGAGGTCGCACAGCGGATCATCCCGCTGGTCCGGGACATCCGGCGGGGCGGCTCGGCGGCGCTGGACCTGTGCGACGTGGCCGCGGGGCGCCTCGACGGCCACTACGAGCGCGGGCTCAATCCGTGGGACCTGGCCGCGGGCGAGCTCATCGCGCGGGAGGCCGGCGCGCTGACGGGCGGCCGGCCCGGTGAGCGCGCCTCCTTCGAGCTGACGCTCGCGGCCTCCCCGGCGGTGTTCGCCTCGCTCCAGCCGCTGCTGGAGGAAGCCGGGGCCTGGCACGACTGACGGCACGGAACGGGCCCCGGCCGCCGAAGACGGCGGCCGGGGCCCGGTCGAGATCGTGTTCCGTTGCCGACGGGTCAGGCGGCGGACACGGCGACGCCGTGTTCCGCCGCGAGCCGCTGGAGATCTTCCAGCTCGGCCTGCTCCACATCCGCGAGGTGGTCGTCGCCCGTCTCACGGGCCTTGCTGAGGTCCGACTGCGTGGCTTTGATGCGCTGCAGAAGACCCGCGGTGAATGCGTCCATGGTGGGTGCGCCCCCTCTTCGTGGGTCGGCGGCGGACGAGCACGGGGCAGTCCGCCGTCAGGGAGTGGTTGGGGTGTGCTGACGTCCTCCCCGGCACCCCGGTCCCAGAAACCTCGTGAGACGAGGGAATCCTCACCTCCACCCCATCCACACCCCTCATCCACCCCGTAAACGCCTCCCCGGACGGCCCCAGGGGCGCCTTACAGCCGGTTTACGGCCGAAACCGGCAGGATGGAGGCGCAATACACGTGTGCCCTTCTGGGCTCGAAGGAAGGAAACGACGTGCGCGTACTCGTCGTCGAGGACGAGCAGCTGCTCGCCGATGCGGTGGCCACCGGCCTGCGCCGGGAGGCCATGGCCGTGGACGTCGTGTACGACGGCGCCGCGGCCCTGGAGCGCGTCGGGGTGAACGACTACGACGTGGTGGTGCTCGACCGGGACCTTCCCCTGGTGCACGGCGACGACGTCTGCCGCCGGATCATCGAACTCGGCATGCCCACCCGGGTGCTCATGCTCACCGCCTCCGGCGACGTGAGCGACCGGGTCGAGGGCCTGGAGCTGGGGGCGGACGACTACCTGCCCAAGCCCTTCGCCTTCACCG
Source organism: Streptomyces sp. AB3(2024) (assembly GCF_041862025.1). Taxonomy (NCBI): domain Bacteria; kingdom Bacillati; phylum Actinomycetota; class Actinomycetes; order Kitasatosporales; family Streptomycetaceae; genus Streptomyces; species Streptomyces sp. AB3(2024). The sequence goes on along the minus strand of NZ_JBGWAB010000008.1, from coordinate 18,189 downwards.
AGCTGACCGCCCGCGTCCGGGCGCTGGGCCGGCGGACGACCGTGGCGCTGCCGCCGGTGCTGGAGCGGGCCGGGATCAAGCTGGACCCCAACCGGCGCGAGGTGTTCCGGGAGGGCAAGGAGGTCCAGCTGGCGCCGAAGGAGTTCGCGGTGCTGGAGGTGCTCATGCGCAGCGAGGGGACCGTGGTCTCCGCCGAGCAGCTGCTGGAGAAGGCCTGGGACGAGAACACCGACCCGTTCACCAACGTGGTCCGGGTGACCGTCATGACCCTGCGCCGCAAACTCGGCGAGCCGCCCGTCATCGTGACGGTGCCCGGCTCCGGATATCGGATCTGACCGGATGGCCGCGACCCCCGCGCCGCCGACGGCGCCACCGAAACCGACCTGGGACCCCGGCCAGCCCGAGGGTCCCTTCCCTTGGCTGAGACCGACCATCCGGATACGGCTCACGCTGCTGTACGGCGGCATGTTCCTGATCGCCGGGATCCTGCTGCTGTCGATCATCTACCTGCTCGCCGCCCAGGCGCTGCGGGAGGGCAACGCGCTCCCGTTCAAGATCGTGGGCGGCCAGAAGGTCGAGGTCTCCAGCACCACCTGTTCCGGGGTGGGCATCGACCAGTCCATCGACCAGTTCAACGCCGCCATCGGACAGTGCATCCTCGACCAGCGCAAGCACGCCCTCGACGACCTGCTGCGCCGGTCCCTGATGGCGCTCCTGGGCCTCAGCATCATCGCCTTCGCCTTCGGCTACGCGATGGCCGGCCGGGTGCTCTCGCCGCTGGGCAAGATCACCCGTACGGCCCGCCGCGTGGTCGGCTCCGACCTGACCCGGCGGATCGAGCTGGACGGGCCGGACGACGAGCTGAAGGAGCTGGCCGACACCTTCGACGAAATGCTGGACCGGCTGGAGCGGGCCTTCACGGCCCAGCAACGGTTCGTGGCCAATGCCTCGCACGAGCTGAGGACCCCGCTGGCGATCAACCGGACGCTGCTGGAGGTCCACCTCTCGGATCCCGGAGCGCCGGTGGAGCTGCAGCAACTGGGCAAGACCCTGCTGGCCACCAACGAGCGCAGCGAGCAGCTCGTCGAGGGCCTGCTGCTGCTGGCCCGCAGCGAGAACCAGATCGTCGAGCGCAAGCCGGTCGACCTGGCGGAGGTCGCCTCGCGCGCCATCGACCAGGCGCGCGGGGAGGCCGGCGCCAAGGGCGTGGAGATCCGCGGCGAGCGGGCGCTGGCCGTGGTCCAGGGCAATGGCGTCCTGCTGGAGCGGATCGCCCTCAACCTGGTGCAGAACGCCGTCCGGTACAACGTGCCGGAGGGCGGCTGGGTGGAGGTCACGACCGAGGTCCAGCACGGCCAGGCGGTGCTCCTCGTCTCGAACACGGGTCCGGTGGTTCCCGCGTACGAGGTGGACAACCTCTTCGAGCCCTTCAGGCGGCTGCGTACGGAGCGCACGGGCAGCGACAAGGGTGTCGGGCTCGGCCTGTCGATCGCGCGCTCCGTGGCGCGCGCACACGGCGGCCGCATCCTCGCGACGCCGCGCGAGGGCGGTGGCCTCGTGATGCGCGTCACGTTGCCCCTTTGATCCACCCGGGACCATGTTCGCTGTCAGCGGAATGGCAGGGTGGGACGATGGGTGGTAGTTGTGTGATCGATCACATTGCCGAGTGTCCGGTCATGTGCGTTCAGTGATGCCAGTGAGGCCGGAAAGCCCGGGAAGTCCGGGTTTCCGGTCCCCCCGGTGGCGGGAAATACACGGGGTGGCGTTTGTGCAAGACGGCCCCCGGACCGTGTACGGTCCCGGTCGTCATCCCAGCCACAAGCCCTTCGGGCGTGCGGCTGGGTGTCGATTGAGTAACAGACCTTGATGTGAGGCAAAATCTCCGCCTCAGGTCGGGCACAAGTCCGGCCTCTCGCGCGTTACGTGCGCTGAGACACCGCTAAATCCCAGAGGGGGAGAGCGAAAAAATGGCAACGGACTATGACACCCCACGCAAGACCGACGATGACGTCGACAACGACAGCATCGAAGAGCTGAAGGCCCGGCGCAGCGAGAAGTCGTCCTCGAACGTCGACGTCGAGGACTTCGACGGCGCCGAAAGCCTGGAGCTTCCCGGTGCGGACCTTTCCAACGAGGAACTGGCCGTCCGGGTCCTCCCGAAGCAGGCGGACGAGTTCACCTGCATGAGCTGCTTCCTGGTGCACCACCGCAGCCAGCTGGCACGGGAGAAGAACGGCCAGCCGATCTGCCGCGACTGCGACTGAGGCTCGGCGGTGACCGGCTCGACGCCCTTTCGGAAGCGACGCTTGCGGAAATCCGGCGGTCCGGCGGAGACGAGCGTGGTGGCCACGGGCCCGGAAACGGGCCCCGGCACCCCCGCCGCCCCGCCCCTCGACACGATCGTCGTGCCCTTCGGCACCGCCCAGGCGGTGCCGCCGGCCACAGCGGCCGACGAGGGGTCCCGGGAGCGCAAGCCCGGGGCCGGCCGGATGGAAGCCGTCAGGAACGGTGTACGCAAGGGCGGCGAAAGCGCGAAGGCCGCCGCCCTGTACATCGCCGACCGCATCATCGAGAACGCACCGCGCGTTCCGGTCCGGGACCTCGCGACCCTGCGCGCGCAGTTCCCGGGTCTCGACCCCGATCAACTGGCCGACAAGCTGATCTCCGGGGCCGCCCATGCCACCTCGACGGTCGGCGCGGGCATCGGCGCCGCGGCGATGCTGCCGGTTCCGCCCGCCATGCCGGCGGAGCTGGCCGCGGAGATCACCGCCGTCGCCGCGATCGAACTCAAGCTCGTCGCCGAGCTCCACGAGGTCTACGGCCGGCGGCCGCCCGGCGCCCTGAAGGACCGCACCACCGCCTACCTGACGGCATGGACCGAGGAGCGCGGGATCGACCTGACCAAGCCGACCACGCTGAACGCGGCGCTCGGCGGTCAGATGAAGCGGGAACTGCGCCAGCAGATCATGAAGCGGATGTTCCGCAACCTGCCCAACCTGATGCCGTTCATGGTCGGCGCGGCCGTCGGCGCGGTCATGAACCGCCGGGACACCCGGAAACTTGCCGAGAAGGTGCGTACGGACCTGCGCAGGCGGGCCGTGCCCTGGGAGTACCTCCCGCAGTCCCGGCCCCTTGACGGCCCCTCCCAGCCCCTTCCCGGGGCACGCAGGCCCGCACTGGAGGGCCCGGAGCGCGAGCTGAGCTGAAAGCCCGCCCCCGTGGCGCGGCCCCGGACCGGGGTTCGGGCCCCGGACCGCAACCCTGCCCGACGAGCCGGGCCGGGCTCCGGACGCCCGGGGCCCTCAGGCGCCGGTGGCCGGGACCGCCTGCGCCGCGCGGATCGCCGCCGCCAGGGCCCGGGGCTCGCGGGTGGACACGTACACGTAGGGCGTCGGGTCCGCCGGGTCGGTGACCTCGACGCGGACCGCCGTGGGCACGTAGCTGCGCATCAGCATGAAGGCGCGGACGTCGGCCTTGTACGTGCGCCAGGCGCGGGCCTCCTCCGCCTCCAGGACCTCCGGTTCGCCGAGCGCCGTCACCGGGATCCGGGCCTCGCCCGCCGCCAGCGAGCCGTTCACCACGCGCACGCGCGCGGAACCGTACGAACTGACCAGCAGCGCCGCCAGTGCCGTCCCGCCGACCAGCCCGGCCAGCAGCGGCAGGGTGCCCAGCGGGAGCAGCGTCAGCGCGCACGCCAGCCCGGTCAGGGCGGCCACGCCCCACCAGGAGCGGGGGGCGGACAGTCGTTCGTCGTGGTGCGCGGGGGAGAGCTGCATACACGCAAGCCTCCCACGAGGCGACCGGCCGGTAGCCGCGCGGGTAAGGTCAGCGGCTGTGAGTGGACGAAACACAGCGTTGACGCCCCCGGCCGATGCCGCCGCGCCGGTCCGGCATCCCGACGCACCGGCACCCGGCGAGCTCCTCGGCGCGCACTACGAACACTGTTTCGGGTGCGGTGGGGGACAGCCGCACGGGCTCCATCTGGAGGCCCGCGCGGGTGAGGGCGTGCGCATCACCGCCGAGTTCACCGTCAGGCCCGCTCACCAGGGCGCGCCCGGACTCGCCCACGGCGGGGTCCTGGCCACCGCGCTCGACGAGACGCTCGGCTCCCTGAACTGGCTGCTGCGCGTGATCGCGGTGACCGGCCGGCTGGAGACGGACTTCGTGCGGCCCGTGCCCGTGGACACCGTGCTGTATCTGGAGGCCGAGGTCACCGCCGTCGCCGGACGGAAGATCTACTCCACGGCGGTGGGCCGGATAGGCGGCCCGGACGGCCCGGTCGCCGTCCGCGCGGACGCGCTCTTCATCGAGGTGAAGGTCGACCACTTCATCGACAACGGTCGGCCCGAGGAGATCCGGGCGGCGATGGCCGACCCGGACCAGGTCAGGCGCACCCGCGCCTTCGAGGTGAACCCCTGATGTCCCAGAACAACCACGCACCCCGCCATGACGTCGACGTGCTGATCCGCCGCGTCGACCCCGAGGTGCCCCTCCCGTCCTACGGTCACCCCGGCGACGCCGGCTGCGACCTGGTGACCACGGTCGCCGCCGAGCTGGAACCCGGGGAGCGGGCCGTCCTGCCCACCGGCGTCTCCATCGCCCTGCCCGACGGGTACGCCGCCTTCGTGCACCCGCGCTCGGGCCTGGCCGCCCGCTGCGGGCTCGCGCTCGTGAATGCCCCGGGGACGGTGGATGCCGGGTACCGTGGGGAAATCAAGGTGATCGTGGTCAATCTCGACCCTCGCGAGAGCGTCAGGTTCGAGCGTTTCGACCGCATTGCCCAGCTGGTTGTCCAGCGGGTCGAGAAGGTGCGCTTCCACGAGGTGGAGGAGCTTCCCGGCTCGGCCCGGGCCGACGGGGGGTTCGGCTCCACCGGCGGTCATGCGGCCGTGGCCGGATCCGGCGCTGGTCAGCAGGGTGGGAATGGCTACGCTTCGGTCGTAACCGACCGGGAAGGACAGTGACGTGTTCGGACGTCGCAAGAAGAACGACTCCGTCAGGGACGGCGGCGCGGCCGAGCAGGTCGACGGCGTGCGCGCCGATGAGCCGGCCGACGGACTCGACTCCGCCAAGCCGCGCAGGCTGAACCTGCCTCCGGCCCCGCGTCCCGACGGCCCGTGGGACGTTTCCGAGGTGCCCGGCAACCCGGCCGACGGCCGCGTCGACCTGGGCGGCATCCTCGTACCCGGTGTCGAGGGCATGGAACTGCGCGTCGAGGTCGCCGGGGACGCGATCGTGGCCGCGACCGTGGTCCTCGGCGACAGCGCGGTGCAGCTCCAGGCCTTCGCCGCGCCCAAGAAGGAGGGCATCTGGGGCGAGGTCCGCGAGGAGATCGCCTCGGGGATCACCCAGCAGGGCGGCATCATCGACGAGGTCGAGGGCCCGCTGGGCTGGGAGCTGCGCGCGCAGGTCCCCGTTCCGCTGCCCGACGGCCAGACGGGCGCCCAGCTGGTGCGCTTCGTCGGCGTCGACGGCCCCCGCTGGTTCCTGCGCGGTGTCATCTCCGGCCAGGGCGCGGTGCGCCCGGAGTCGGCCGGAGTGCTGGAGAACATCTTCCGGGAGACCGTCGTCCTGCGCGGCGAGGGCCCGATGGCCCCGCGCGACCCCATCGTCCTGAAGCTGCCGAACGACGCCCAGATGGTGCCGGACGGTGTGCAGACGGCCGAGGACCAGGAGGGCTCCCGCTTCTCCGGCGGCATGGGCCAGCTGGAGCGCGGCCCGGAGATCACCGAGGTCCGCTGACCTTCGGGGAACGCTGCAGGACCGTGAGGTCCCCGGGGCTCCGCCCGTGGCCGGTGGGCCCCGCCCACCCAGGGGGGGGGCCCACCGGCCTTCGTGTTGAACGGTGCCGGCGAGCCGGTGTCCGTGTCCCGGCGGGCGTGTCCCGCCGGCCCCGCGTGCCGGGCATCCGGCGCGTCAGGGATGCGTCAGGGATGGGTCCGGGGCGATCGATCGGTGCGTGAACTGCGGCGATGTCCCGGAGAATGAGCGCATGGGACGCGGCAGGCTAAGGATCTATCTCGGCGCGGCACCCGGTGTGGGCAAGACGTACGCGATGCTCTCGGAGGGCCACCGCCGGGTGGAGCGGGGCGGCGACTGCGTCGTCGGCTTCGTCGAGCACCACGGGCGGGCGCGCACCGAGGTGATGCTGCACGGACTCGAACAGGTGCCGCGCAAGGAGCTCGCGTACCGCGGTGCGTCCTTCACCGAGATGGACGTGGACGCGGTGCTGGCGCGGCGGCCGGCCGTCGCGCTGGTGGACGAGCTCGCCCACACCAATGTCCCCGGCTCGCGCAACGCCAAGCGCTGGCAGGACGTGGCGGAGCTGCTCCGGGCCGGGATCGACGTGGTGTCCACCGTCAACATCCAGCACCTGGAGTCGCTCGGCGACGTGGTCGAGTCGATCACCGGGGTGCGCCAGCGCGAGACCGTCCCGGACGAGGTGGTCCGGCGGGCCGACCAGATCGAACTCGTCGACATGTCCCCGCAGGCCCTGCGCCGACGGATGGCCCACGGCAACATCTACCGGCCCGACAAGGTCGACGCGGCCCTGTCGAACTACTTCCGGCCCGGGAACCTCACCGCGCTGCGCGAGCTGGCGCTGCTGTGGGTGGCCGACCGGGTCGACGAGTACCTCCAGGAGTACCGGGGCGAGCACGGCATCCGCTCGACCTGGCAGGCCCGTGAGCGGATCGTCGTCGGGCTCACCGGCGGGCCGGAGGGGCGCACGCTGATCCGGAGGGCCTCCCGGATGGCTGCCAAGGCTTCGGGCAGCGAGGTCCTCGCCGTCTACATCGCCCGCAGCGACGGGCTCACCTCGGCCTCGCCGAAGGAGCTCGCGGTTCAGCGAACCCTGGTCGAAGACCTTGGCGGAACGTTTCACCATGTGATCGGCGACAACATCCCCGAATCCCTCCTGGAATTCGCCCGCGGGGTCAACGCCACCCAGGTCGTACTGGGCTCCAGCCGCCGCAAGGCCTGGCAGTACGTGCTCGGGCCGGGCGTGGGCGCGACCGTGGCCCGCGACTCGGGTCCCGACCTCGACGTGCACATCGTCACCCACGAGGAGGTGGCCAGGGGCCGCGGGCTGCCGGTGACCCGCTCGACCGCCCGGCTCGGACGGTCCAGGATCGTGGCCGGCTGGCTGGTCGGGGTGGTCCTCCCGGCGCTGCTGTGCGTCCTGCTCACGCACATCAGCGCGAACCCGGGCCTGGCCAACGAGATGCTCCTCTTCCTGGCCCTGACGGTGGCGGCCGCGCTGGTGGGCGGGCTCTGGCCGGCCCTGGCCTCGGCCGCCTTCGGCTCGCTGCTGCTGAACTACTACTTCGCCCCTCCGGTACACCGGTTCACGATCTCCGACCCGCGCAACATCATGGCCATCGCCGTGTTCTTCGGGGTCGCGGTCTCGGTCGCCTCCGTGGTGGACCTGGCGGCCCGGCGCACGCACCAGGCCGCCCGGCTGCGCGCGGAGTCCGAGATCCTCTCCTTCCTCGCCGGGAGCGTGCTGCGCGGCGAGACCGCCCTGGACGCGCTGCTGGAGCGGGTGCGCGAGACCTTCGCGATGGAGTCCGTGGCCCTGCTGGAGCGGGCCGGGGACGTCGAGCCCTGGACCCGGGCCGGCAGCGTCGGCCCGGCGCCGGCCGCCCGGCCCGAGGACGCCGATGTGGACATGCCGATCGGCGACCACATGGCGCTGGCCCTGTCCGGGCGGGTGCTGCCCGCCGAGGACCGCCGGGTGCTCGGCGCGTTCGCCGCCCAGGCCGCCGTGGTGCTGGACCGCCAGCGGCTCGTCGGGGAGGCCGAGGAGGCCCGCCGGCTGGCCGAGGGCAACCGGATCCGGACGGCCCTGCTGGCCGCCGTCAGCCACGACCTGCGGACGCCCCTGGCCTCCATCAAGGCCTCCGTCAGCTCTCTGCGCTCCGATGACGTGGAGTGGTCCGAGGAGGACCGGGCCGCGCTGCTCGAGGGGATCGAGGACGGCGCCGACCGGCTGGACCACCTCGTGGGCAACCTGCTGGACATGTCCCGCCTCCAGACCGGCACCGTGACCCCGCTGATCCGGGAGATCGACCTCGACGAGGTGGTCCCGATGGCGCTCGGCGGCGTACCGGAGGACAGCGTGCTGCTGGACGTCCCGGAATCCCTGCCCATGGTGGCCGTGGACCCGGGGCTGCTGGAGCGCAGCGTGGCCAACATCGTGGAGAACGCCGTCAAGTACAGCCCCCGCGGGCAGCCCGTGCTCGTCGCGGCCAGCTTCCTCGGCGACCGGGTCGAGCTCCGGGTCGTCGACCGGGGGCCCGGGGTGCCGGACGAGGCCAAGGACAGGATCTTCGCCCCCTTCCAGCGGTACGGGGACGCCCCGCGCGGCACCGGGGTGGGCCTCGGGCTGGCCGTGGCCCGGGGCTTCGCCGAGGCGATGGACGGCACCCTCACCGCCGAGGACACCCCCGGGGGCGGCCTGACGATGGTGCTCACCCTGCGCGCGGCGACCCGGGACGCCCCGGCCGGGGACGGGGCGCCGCGGGGCGCCGCGGGAACCGGGCCGGGCCCGGGCGGCGTCGACCGCGTGGGGCGCCCGGAGCGCTCGGCGGAGGCGCCGGGCAGTCCGGACGGACCGGACGGGGCGCAGGCCCTGGGGGCGGCGTCCGCGGCACGAGCAGGACAGACACCGTCCCCGGCTCCGCAGGGAGCCGGGGACCACTCCGAACGACAGAAAGCAGGACCCCAATGACCCGGGTGCTCGTGGTGGACGACGAGCCGCAGATCGTCCGAGCCCTCGTGATCAATCTGAAGGCGCGCCGGTACGAGGTCGACGCCGCGGCCGACGGGGCCCAGGCCCTGGAGCTCGCGGCGGCCCGCCACCCCGACGTGGTCGTCCTCGACCTCGGCCTGCCCGACATGGACGGGGTCGAGGTGATCAGGGGGCTGCGGGGCTGGACCCGGGTGCCGATCCTGGTGCTCTCCGCCCGGCACAGCTCCGACGAGAAGGTCGAGGCCCTCGATGCGGGCGCCGACGACTACGTCACCAAGCCCTTCGGCATGGACGAGCTGCTGGCCCGCCTGCGCGCGGCCGTGCGCCGGGCCGAGCCGGCGGCCGGGGCGGGCGAGGACGAGGTGGTGGTGGAGACCGAGGGGTTCACCGTGGACCTCGCCGCGAAGAAGGCGGTGCGCGAGGGACGCGACGTACGCCTCACCCCCACCGAGTGGCACCTGCTGGAGGTGCTGGTCCGCAACGGCGGGAAGCTCGTCAGCCAGAAGCAACTGCTCCAGGAGGTCTGGGGGCCCTCGTACGGGACGGAGAGCAACTACCTGCGGGTCTACATGGCGCAACTGCGCCGCAAGCTGGAGGCCGACCCCTCGCACCCCCGCCACTTCATCACCGAACCGGGCATGGGATACCGCTTCGAGAGGTAGCGGGGGCGCCGGTAGGCTTCCGGTATGAGTGCTGAACCGCGTCCCGAGAAGCCCGAGAAGCCGGCCCGGCCGGCGGGCCGGTTCCGCCGGATGATCGAACGGCTGTCCACCTCCCAGGAGGAGCTGCATTCGGCGGAGCTGCAGGAGGACGCAGAAGCCGCGGGGTGCACGCGGATCTGCGACTGCCACGACCGCCAGATAGTCAAGGTGACCGGAACCCTGCGTACGGTCACCCTGCGTCCGAGGGCGGGCGTTCCCGCCCTGGAGGCGGAGCTCTTCGACGGCTCGGCCCCGCTCGACGTGGTGTGGCTCGGACGTCGCTCGATCGTGGGAATCGAACCCGGGCGGCGCATGATCGCCTCCGGGCGGATCTCGATGAGTCATGGGCGCCGGGTCCTCTTCAACCCGAAGTACGAACTCCGACCGCTCGGACAGGAGCACTGACCGGTGACGTCATTCGACCGCTCGTCCCCCCCGCCGAATCCGCAGGACCCCGCGGCCGACCAGAAGGCCGTGACGCAGGCGGCCCTCTTCGACGCGTTCGGCGGCATCCGGGGCACCGTGGAGACGATGCTCCCCGGCCTGCTCTTCGTGATGATCTACACGATCAACAAGGACGTGAAGTCCTCGGCCATCGCGGCGGGCGCGGTCGCCGTCCTGCTGGTGATCGTCCGGCTGCTGCGCAAGGACACCGTCAAACACGCCTTCAGCGGTGTGTTCGGCGTGGGCGTGGGCGTGGCCTTCGCCCTGTTCACGGGCAGCGCCAAGGGCTTCTACCTGCCGGGCATGATCTACGGTGCCGGCCTGGGCGTGGCCTTCACGCTGTCGGCGCTCGTGGGCTTCCCGCTGCTGGGCGTGATCCTCGGACCGGTCTTCAAGGAGAACCTGTCCTGGCGCACCCGCAACCCGGGGCGCAAGAAGGCCTACACCAAGGCCAGCCTGGCCTGGGGCATCATCTTCCTCGCCAAGTACGCGATCCTCTTCCCGCTGTACTGGTGGGGTGACGCCACGCAGCTGGGCTGGGTGCTGATCGCGCTGAAGCTGCCGCCGATGGTGCTCGCCGTGTACTTCACCTGGGTCTTCCTCGCGAAGGCGCCGCCGCCGATCGACGTCATCGCCGAGTACGAGGCCGAGGAGGCCGCGGAGAAGGCGGCCAGGGCCGCCGCGCGCGAGCGGGGCGTCTGACACCACCCGTGTCCGGCGCCGGTGCCCGGCGACGTACACGGCGAAGGGGCGGGGAGACCGGATGGTCTCCCAGCCCCTTCGCCGTACGGGTACCTCAGTGACGGGCCTGGAGGAGGTCCTCCAGCTGCTCCTCGCGGGCCTGGGCGGCCACGAAGAGGAGCTCGTCGCCGGGCTCCAGGGTCTCCTCGCCGTGCGGCGTGAGCACCCGGTTGCCCCGGATGATCGTGACGAGCGAGGTGTCCTCCGGCCAGGAGATCTCGCTGATCTGGGTGCCCGCGACCGAGGAGTCGGCCGGCAGGGTCAGCTCGACGAGGTTGGCGTCGCCGTGGCTGAAGCGCAGCAGCCGCACCAGGTCGCCGACGCTGACGGCCTCCTCGACGAGGGCCGACATCAGGCGCGGGGTGGACACCGCCACGTCGACGCCCCAGGACTCGTTGAAGAGCCACTCGTTCTTCGGGTTGTTGACCCGCGCCACGACCCGGGGGACCCCGTACTCGGTCTTGGCGAGGAGGGAGACGACCAGGTTGACCTTGTCGTCACCGGTGGCGGCGATGACCACGTTGCAGCGCTGCAACGCGGCCTCGTCCAGCGAGGTGATCTCGCAGGCGTCGGCCAGCAGCCACTCGGCCTGCGGGACCCGCTCCACCGAGATGGCGGTCGGCGCCTTGTCCACGAGGAGCACCTCGTGGCCGTTCTCCAGCAGCTCGCCCGCGATGGAGCGGCCCACGGCGCCGGCTCCGGCGATCGCGACCCTCATGCGTGTGCCTCCTCGGGCCCCTCGGCGAAGGCCGCCTCAACCTTGTCGATCTCGTCCGTGCGCATCATCACGTGGACGAGGTCGCCCTCCTGCAGGACCGTCTGCGAAGTCGGCAGCATCGCCTCGCCCAGGCGGGTGAGGAACGCAACACGCACGCCCGTCTCCTCCTGGAGCTTGCTCACCTTGTGCCCGATCCAGGCGGCGGAGGTGTGCACCTCCGCGAGCTGCACCCCGCCGCTGGGGTCGCGCCACAGCGGCTCGGCGCCCGAGGGCAGGAGGCGCCGCAGCATCTGGTCGGCGGTCCACCGCACGGTCGCGACGGTGGGGATGCCGAGACGCTGGTAGACCTCCGCGCGCTTGGGGTCGTAGATGCGGGCGGCGACGTTCTCGACGCCGAACATCTCCCGGGCCACGCGGGCGGCGATGATGTTGGAATTGTCACCACTGCTGACCGCGGCGAAGGCGCCCGCGTCCTCGATCCCGGCCTCCCGCAGGGTGTCCTGGTCGAAGCCGACCCCGGTGACCCGGCGGCCGCCGAAGGAAGCCCCGAGCCGGCGGAATGCGGTGGGGTCCTGGTCGACGACCGCGACCGTATGCCCCTGCTGTTCCAGGGTCTGCGCGAGGGCGGAGCCCACTCTTCCGCAGCCCATAATGACGATGTGCACGGCCGTCCTTCCGGCTGACAGCGGCTCGCTGGTTACCAGCCTCATTGCATGCTCTGGCTAAACAGGGTCTCAGACCATGGCCCAAGCTACACACGGGCGGTCACCAGTGTGGCCTTTTGGGGTTCGAGGGTGCCGCATTGGGCGCCCGTCGGCACGGATAAGGGGGCCGGGGGTTCGTCAGCCGGATATCGAACGCTTACGATCCTCTGCGTGTCCAAACTGACCGACGTGCCCAAACGGATCCTGATTGGCCGGGCGCTACGCAGCGACCGCCTCGGGGAAACCCTCCTCCCCAAGCGGATCGCCCTTCCTGTGTTCGCATCCGACCCGCTCTCCTCGGTGGCCTATGCCCCCGGCGAGGTACTGCTGGTCCTGTCGATCGCGGGTGTGTCGGCGTACCACTTCAGCCCATGGATCGCGGTCGCGGTCGTCGTGCTGATGTTCACGGTGGTCGCCTCCTACCGGCAGAACGTCCACGCGTACCCGAGCGGCGGCGGTGACTACGAGGTCGCCAACACCAACCTCGGGCCCCGGGCCGGTCTCACCGTCGCGAGCGCCCTGCTCGTCGACTACGTGCTCACCGTGGCCGTATCGATCTCCTCCGGCGTCGAGAATCTCGGCTCCGCCGTCGATTTCGTCATCGAGCACAAGGTGCTCTCGGCGATGATCATGATTCTGCTCCTCACGCTGATGAATCTGCGCGGGGTCAAGGAATCCGGGAAACTCTTCGCCATTCCGACGTACGTGTTCGTCGGGGCCGTGTTCGTGATGATCGCGTGGGGCGCCTGGCGCGGCCTCGTGCTGGGCGACACCATGGAGGCACCCACCGCCGGCCTGGAGATCAAGGCGGAGCACCAGGGGCTGGCGGGCTTCGCCCTGGTATTCCTGCTGCTGCGGGCCTTCTCCTCCGGCTGCGCCGCCCTGACGGGCGTCGAGGCGATCAGCAACGGCGTGCCCGCCTTCCGCAAGCCCAAGAGCAAGAACGCCGCCACCACCCTCGCGCTCATGGGCATCCTGGCCGTCACCATGTTCTGCGGGATCATCGGCCTGGCCATGTCCACCAACGTGCGGATGGCCGAGTCGCCCGCCACCAACCTGCTCGACAACGGCGTCCCGGTCGGACCCGACTTCGTCCAGCACCCGGTGATCTCCCAGGTCGCCGAGGCCGTCTTCGGCAACGGCAGCTTCCTGTTCATCGTGCTGGCGACCGCCACCGCGCTCGTCCTGTTCCTGGCCGCGAACACCGCGTACAACGGCTTCCCGCTGCTCGGCTCGATCCTCGCCCAGGACCGCTACCTGCCCCGCCAGCTGCACACCCGCGGCGACCGGCTCGCCTTCTCCAACGGCATCGTGCTGCTCGCGGGCGCCGCCATGCTGCTGGTGTGGATCTACGACGCCGACTCCACCAAGCTGATCCAGCTCTACATCGTGGGCGTCTTCGTCTCCTTCACGCTGAGCCAGATCGGCATGGTCCGGCACTGGAACCGCCACCTGCGCAGCGAGCGCGACCAGGCCGCCCGCCGCCGGATGCAGCGCTCGCGGGCCATCAACACCTTCGGCGCCTTCTTCACCGGCATGGTGCTGGTCGTCGTCCTGGCCACGAAGTTCACCCACGGCGCCTGGGTCGCCCTGCTCGGCATGGTGATCTTCTACGGAACCATGACCGCGATCCGCAAGCACTACGACCGGGTCGCCAACGAGATCGCCGCCGCCGAGGGCCCCAGCGACGACAGCGTGCGCCCCTCCCGGGTCCACTCGATCGTCCTGGTCTCCAAGGTCCACAAGCCGACCCTGCGCGCCCTCGCGTTCGCCAAGCTGACCCGCTCGGACACCCTGGAGGCGCTCAGCATCAGCGTCGACGCGGACGAGACCAAGGCGCTGAAGGCCGAGTGGGAGCGGCGCGGGATCAACGTCCCGCTGAAGATCCTCGACTCTCCGTACCGCGAGATCACCCGGCCGGTCGTCGAGTACGTCAAGGGGCTGCGCAGCGAGAACCCGCGCGACGCCGTCAGCGTCTACATCCCCGAGTACGTCGTCGGCCGCTGGTACGAGCACCTGCTGCACAACCAGAGCGCGCTGCGACTCAAGGGCCGCCTGCTCTTCACCCCCGGTGTGATGGTCACCTCGGTGCCCTACCAGCTGGAGTCCTCGGAGCTCGCCAAGCGGCGGGCCAAGAAGCGCCAGGACTGGAACGCCCCGGGCGCCGTGCGCCGCGGCCCCGTCGACACCCCGCGCCCGCGGCCGAAGGACCCGGCGGGCAAGTGAGCCCCGCCGCCTCACGGTGGTGAACGGCCGGACGAGATCCACGTAAACTGGTGGGTCGGTCGTCCGGCCGTTTTCCTTTGATCTCCTGGAGCCTCCCCACCATGACCGAGCAGAACGAGAAGCAGTCACTGGTCGGGGAGGAGTACGAGGTCGAGGTCGGTCCCGTCGCGCACGGAGGCCACTGCATCGCCCGCACCGCGGACGGCCGCGTCCTGTTCGTCCGCCACACCCTTCCCGGCGAGAAGGTCGTCGCGAAGGTGACGGAGGGCGACATCGACTCCCGCTTCCTGCGCGCCGACGCGATCACCGTCCTCGACGCCTCCAAGGACCGGGTGCCGGCCCCCTGCCCGTACGCCGGCCCCGGCAAGTGCGGCGGCTGCGACTGGCAGCACGCCAAGCCGGGCGCCCAGCGCCGGCTCAAGGGCGAGGTCGTCGCCGAGCAGCTGAAGCGGCTCGCCGGCCTCACCCCGGAGGAGGCGGGCTGGGACGGCACCGTCATGCCGGCCGAGGGCGACAAGCTGCCCGCGGGGCAGGTTCCGCAGTGGCGCACCCGCGTGCAGTTCGCGATCGACGAGGACGGCCGCGCGGGCCTGCGCAAGCACCGCTCGCACGACATCGAGCACATCGACCACTGCATGATCGCCGCTCCCGGCGTCTCCGAGCTCGGCATCGAGCAGCAGGACTGGCCCCAGATGGCCTCGGTCGAGGCCATCGCGGCCTCGGGCTCGAACGACCGCCAGGTGGTCCTGACCCCGCGCCCCGGCGGCCGCCTGCCCCTCGTGGAACTCGACAAGCCGGTCTCGGTCCTGCGGGTCGAGGAGAAGGACGGCGGCGTCCACCGCGTCCACGGCCGCCCCTTCGTCCGCGAGCGCGCCGACGGCCGCACGTACCGCGTCGGCATGGGCGGCTTCTGGCAGGTCCACCCGCAGGCCGCCGACACCCTGATCAAGGCCGTCATGCAGGGCCTGATGCCGCGCAAGGGCGAGATGGCTCTCGACCTGTACTGCGGCGTCGGCATCTTCGCGGGCGCCCTGGCAGAGCGCCTGGGCGACACCGGGGCCGTCCTCGGCATCGAGACGACGAAGCGCGCCGTCGAGGACGCCCGCCACAACCTGGCGGACTTCCCCCGGGTCCGCATCGAGCAGGGCAAGGTCGAAGCCGTCCTCCCGAAGACCGGCATCACGGAATGCGACCTGGTCGTCCTGGACCCGCCCCGCGCGGGCGCCGGCAAGCAGACGGTCCGCCACATCGCGGGCCTTTCCGCCCGCCGCATCGCCTACGTCGCCTGCGACCCGGCGGCCCTGGCCCGCGACCTGGCGTACTTCGCCGAAAACGGCTACAAGGTCCGCACCCTCCGCGTCTTCGACCTCTTCCCGATGACCCACCACGTGGAGTGCGTCGCGATCCTGGAGCCCATCCGCGACGACGCCTGACCTGCGGATTTGCGGTCTGTGTGTCGCTCGACAGGCTTCCGGTTACCCACTGGGCCGAGCGTGTGGTCTGCCCTGCCGAAGACGCTGCAGCCCGCGGGTTTGCGTCGAGGCCGGAATCGGTTCGATGGCGCCGCTGTCAGCGGGCGCTTGGAGTTTTTGACGCTTACATGACGCTCGTCCTGATGCCTTGTCAGGCGTGCCGGGATCCCTTGCGAGGCCACGAGGCCGGGCTCGGATGACGGTCGCTGGACGGCTCGTTCGGTTGTCGTCGGCTTGCTCGGCAACCGTGCGCGGAGGGCGTGGGGGCCTGCGGCGGGACGGGGGTCGAATTCGGTGCGTCGAGCGATCTGAAGGGCGAACGACGGCCTTCGCCCTCTTCCGGGGTGGTCGGCTGTAATGAGCGTGTAGGGCCTGGCGCTCTGCGCCGCCGGCCCGTGGGCCCGGTGCTGGGCTGGTGCGGAGGGGGCGCGGTCACCGCTGTCGCACGCTCCTGTGACCCGGCCACGGACGGAACGAGACGCGCGGTGGGCGCGGGACGGATCAGCGCTGCCCCTTGCGGTTGCGGTGGGCAGTCGGACCTGGAGGCGGGACAGGGCGACGCCGAGTCCCTCGTCGGCGCCGCCCCGGCCCATCTCCAAGCACCACGTGTGTCTTCACGGTCGCCGGCTGACCGGGGCGGCGGCTGCAGCCCCGGTCAGCCGGCCCCGCCCCGGCCCGTGGCTCCCGGAGCAGTGACCGGCGTTGACCGGCGTTCGGTCAGGGAAGGAGCGGGAGGAGGACGAGTGTCAGCGGGGCCGTCACGGAGGACGAGGCGTAGCAACTCGTCCCCGCGAAGGACGCGGTGTAGCTCGTCGCCGTGATCACCGTGCTGGGAACCGGCAGCATCGGCGGTGACAGTGTCGCCACCCCGCTGGCGTTGGTGAGCGCGGTCCCGAGGGCGATGGGCCCGAGCGGCGTGTTCGCCTTGAAGGTGACCAGTTGTCCCGGGAGCGGAGCGGCGCTGGAGGTGACCTTGAGCGTAGCGCTCATCGACGGGATGACGAACGTGCCGTTCGTCCGCAGGCGGATCTGCGCCGGGGCCGCCGTCAGCGTCGTGGGAGCCGGGTTCACGGTCAGGTTCGCCGCCGCGGCAGAGGGACTGTGGCAGGGGCCTCCGTTGTAGACGGCGGTCACCGTGCCGCTGGTGCCCGCGGTGGTGGTGACGCAGGCCGTGCCGCTCGCGTTGAGAGCCACGGTCTGGCTGAAGCCGCCGGGACCGGTGAAGGTGACCGTCCCGGTGGGAGTGCCGCTGCCCGGCGCGTTGGTCGTGACTGTGGCGCAGAACGTCACCGGCTGGCCGCAGACCGCGGGGTTGGGGGTGATGGTGAGCGCGGTCGTGGTCTGGGCGCTGTTCACGGTCACGCCCGTCGTGCCCTTCGACGGCTTGAAGCATCCGTTGCCGTTGTAGACGGCCGTGATCGTGCCGTTGGTGAGGTTGTTGGTGGTGACGCATGCCGTGCCGCCGGCGGTCAGTGGCACCGTGGTGTTCAGTCCGCCGGGGCCGGTGAAGGTGACGGTTCCGGTGGGGGTGCCGCTGCCGGGTGCCACTGCGGTGACGGTGGCGCAGACCTTTACGGTCTGGCCGCATACCGACGGGTTGGGGTTCACCGATACCGTGGTGGTGCTGGCTGCCTGGTTGACGGTCACCGGTGCGGTGCCGGTCGATGAGGAGAAGCAGCTGTTGCCGTTGTAGACGGCCGTGATCGTGCCGTTGGTGAGGTTGTTGGCGGTGACGCATGCCGTGCCGCCGGCGGTCAGTGGCACCGTGGTGTTCAGTCCGCCGGGGCCGGTGAAGGTGACGGTTCCGGTGGGGGTGCCGCTGCCGGGTGCCACTGCGGTGACGGTGGCGCAGACCTTTACGGTCTGGCCGCATACCGACGGGTTGGGGTTCACCGATACCGTGGTGGTGCTGGCTGCCTGGTTGACGGTCACCGGTGCGGTGCCGGTCGATGAGGAGAAGCAGCTGTTGCCGTTGTAGACGGCTGTGACCGTGCCGGTTTCCAGCGTGGTCGTGGTGACGCATGCTGTGCCGCCCGTGTCCAGGGTGACGGTCTCGTTCAGTCCGCCGGGGCCGGTGAAGGTGACGGTTCCGGTGGGGGTGCCGCTGCCGGGTGCCACTGCGGTGACGGTGGCGCAGACGGTCACGGTCTGGCCGCATACCGAGGGGTTGGGGTCCACCGACACGGTGGTGGTGCTGGCCGCCTGGTTGGCCGTCACCTCGAAGGGGCCGTTCGCGCCCGCGAAGCAGGAGTCGCCGTTGTAGGCGGCCGAGTACGTGCCGCTGGTGAGGCTGCTGGTGGTCAGGCATGCCGTGCCGCCTGTGTCCAGCGTAAGTGTCACGTTCAGTCCGCCGGGGCCGGTGAAGGTGACGGTTCCGGTGGGGGTGCCGCTGCCGGGTGCCACTGCGGTGACGGTGGCGCAGACGGTCACG